>JACQDD010000232.1 GCA_016201265.1 Terriglobales bacterium
CAGCATCGCGCACATGGCCCACGTCGCAGAGGAAGCCGGCGCGGACGCGATCTCTCTGGTGAATACGTTTCTAGCCATGGCGATCGACGCCGAGACGCGCCGCCCTCGAATTGCCAACGTAACGGCAGGCCTTTCCGGCCCGGCCATCAAGCCGATCGCGCTGCGCATGGTGTACGACGCCGCCCACGCGGTGAAGATTCCCGTCATCGGCATGGGCGGAATTACCCCCGCAGTAGACGTTATCGAGTTCATGCTGGCCGGCGCCAGCGCCGTGCAGATGGGAACCGCCAGCTACTACGATCCGGTGGCCACGGAAAAGTTGGTGGAGGAACTGGCCGGGTACTGCCGCGAACATCGCATCCAGAAGATTCGCGAAATCACGGGCGGGCTGCTAACGGACTGAAGTGAAGCTGCCCACTTGGACCTCAATCCCCCACCCCGGTGCTGATCCGGGTATGGCCCCACACTCAATGAGATTACAAGAAAAGGGATCGTTGGTGAAATCGCGATTTATCAACAGTTGTGCCCGCTTTGCTACGCGCCGGAAACTAATAGTCACCCGCGCATTGATCGTTGGCGAGGTACTCAGAGGCCTTCCGGCGTTCCCAAGTGCCGGGTTCACTGTTTGCCAGCAATTCGTTCATCGCCGCCGTGCTTCGTGGAGTGTTGAGGCGATGAAAGGCGAGTGGGGCATATTGCCGGATCCACCGGTCGTTCGCGAAGGTAAGAAGCGTGTCTTCTAGAGAACGAGGTGCAACGCTTGCCAAAATGCGCGCGGCTTCCAGCCGTTCCATCGGGTCGGTTGAGTGGAGTTGGGCGACCCAGGGTTCGAATACTCTTTCACCTGCAGGTTTCTCATCCACTACGAAATGAAGCGTGGACTGTATTTCAGTCGTGTTCTCGGGTTGTACTTCCGAAACACGACCGTATAAGGCCTCTACGGTGTAAGTTCCGGCTGCGTCTACCTTGTGGTGAATATTCAGCAATACACGGTCAACGTACGTCTCGCCCGGCTGAAGCTCAATCTTCCGAGGTCCGCACCCAATGCTAATTCCTCTAGGCGGGCATGAGAGATGGTGCACTTCAACTGGCCAGACCCTGGAGACACGGATTCGATAAGGCGAGCAGATAGGTTGAAGAGAGGAACGATCGTCGGCATAAAAGGCTTCAGCTTTCGGTCCATGGTTGACGACCTTTAATTGAACGAAAATCGGCTCCCCCAATGCGTAAGACTCTTTCTCCATGTAAAACTGTCCGGAGGTTTGTGCTGCTGCAAACACAGAGCAGCAGACACACGCGAAGATTAGATAGCGAGTGCCCATCTACTACGATTAGACACCGTGCGGAATCAATTTGGAAGACAGTTGATGTAAACAGGCGTTTACACTCACCGCTGGTAGCTGATTAAGTCGCGGTATCACGCCAGCGGTCAGCAACCCGGGACTTGGCTATCGTCCGCTCGCGTACCAGATCGATCCCGGCGACTGGTAGTTCATTCCCTCGCCCCAGACCACGTGGGTATCGTCGTGGTTGTCGATGGCAATCCCAAAATAGTCGCCGAACGGGAAGCGGAAGCCTTTCTTGCCGATGTAGCGATAGCCGCGGACATATCCCGAGAGCCGGATCTCCTCTGACCAGGTTGCGCCGCCGTTGCTGGAACTGCGGTAGTAAGTGTTCCAATGCGGCGCATTGCGCGCATCCATCCACGCCACCCGGACATCTCCTGCGCTCCCGGCCACGATCGCGGGGAAGGCGTGCTCGACTCTGCGCGCCGCCTGAGAGATGTTCACCCGGGGTAGCCAGTTCTCGCCACCGTTGGTGGAAGAAGAGAAATAGATGCGTTGTGGGCCCATACGCGTGCTGCCGGAACTCCACAGCGCGTAGAGAGTTCCGCCCGCGTCGGAGGCTAGTGAGACCTGCGCGCCGAGGTAAGCCTCGCCGCATTCCGAATCCTTGCAGTCGGGCGCCGCCGCTGAAACGTCGAGCAATGTCGGATTCCAGGTCTTGCCCGCATCTGCCGACTTTGCGATATAGAGGTTCACCGGTCCCCGCGCCCCGCCCGCCTTGGAGTACGAAGCCCACGCCAGATAGGCGTTCCCGGCTGGATCCACAGTCGTACCGCCGAGCAGCGACCATCCCGGACGCGACTCGCTGTTCACGCGCGTGCTGGTGAAGCTGCGCCCGCCGTCCTGCGAAGCCGCCACCCACACATCCTCCTCGTGATTGAAACCAACGTAGACGCGCTGTCCCCGCACGCCGAGGACCGGCTTGTCCAGTTCCACCGCGCTCCGGACGGCGACGTTGAAGCTCCAGGTGGCCCCGGCATCCACTGACTTGGCCACCATGACCTCGCGTTTCTTGTTCTGCAGCCAGGCCGCATACACGGTGCGCCGGTCGGCTGGATCGACCACGATTTGAGGATCGTACTGGCCCGACCCCGAATCGAGCATCACGCGCGGCGCTTGCCAGGTCTTTCCGTTGTCGTTGCTGACCACCAGCAGCATGGCGGGCGCGCTGCAATCCTTGCATTCCAGCACCGGCCCATAGTGCGGATAAAGGACATACACCCGCCCCGAGCCGTCGGCCGCCAGAGCGGGTTCCCACTGATCGCCGGTCGCGAGACCGACGCGCTTCTGCGCGGAAAACTGCGGCGGAGCCGCCCATGCCAGGCCGGCAACAGCGAACACCAGCACTGGCACTGCGAGTTTGGAAAAGGCTGAACGCACGCGGTGGGGGCAGGGGGGAATCGGGCCCTTAATCCTAAACTCTACCTTGAAGGCGCTCCCCGGTCAACGGCCAGTTAGCCAGCCGTGAGTAGGATGGGCGCACCGGACGTAATCACCAGAGTGTGCTCAAAATGGGCCGATAGCGAGCGATCTCCGGTCCGGACCGTCCAGCCATCTTTGTCGGTGAAGACGCGCCCCGAGCCGCTGCTGATGATCGGCTCCACGGTAATCACCAGGCCCTCGTTCATGATCTGACGGGCCCGCGGGTCGGCGTAGTTTGGGACGCGCGGATCTTCATGGATGGTGCGTCCAATGCCGTGCCCTCCCAACTCGCGAATCACTGCGAATCCGGATTTGCGCACTTCGCGTTCCACGATCCTTCCGATCTCAAACACGCGGAATCCCGCCCGCGCCACCAGCATGGCCTTCTGGAAAGCCCGCTCCGCGCAGGCGATCAGCCGCTCGGCCTGCGGGCTTACGCGGCCCACCGGCACGGTGATAGCGGCATCGGCCATATAGCCGTCTTTCTCCAACGTGACGTCGAGTTTGACGATGTCGCCCTCGCGCAACTGGCGATCGCCCGGGATGCCGTGCACCGCCTCGTCGTTCAGGCTGATGCAGTTGGCGCCGGGAAACTGGTAAACCATCGAGGGGGCGGAGCGAGCGCCGTTCTCCTGAATCACACGTCCGCCGATCTCATCCAGATACCGGGTCGTTACCCCCGGCCGGACTTCTGCCTTCATGGCGTCCAGAACCTGGCGCACAATGCGACCGACCGCTTTCAGCGAGTTCAGTTCCAGTTCGTCCTGAATGGACATTCGGATCTACCTCGTGCCTGCATCAAGCCGGCTCGGCCCGCGGAGCGCGCGGCCAAAACATCAACAGCAGCACGAATCCGCCCGCGTAATACGGCCAGACTTGGGCGAGCGTAAAGCCCATGACGCGTAGCATCAGCCCGAATAGCGCCAGGGCCTCGCACAACGCGTACGTGACAATGTAGCCCATCTTCCAGCGCGCTAGGAGGACCCCATCACCCGGCTTTTCTCTCAGCTGGGCTTCGGACTCCAAGACCAGCGTTTTTCGGACTACGAGAATCGCGCCCACAACGCTGATCGAAGCAAATGAGATCGCGTAGAGCACGGTTGCATCGGGGCTAAGATGACGGCCAGCCATTTCCCCGATCACGACGTACATCCCGATGCTTACCAGCATCGCGATCTGAATCAGGCGAACGGTCCGGAGTGCTGCCCCCATGGCCTTAGATTCTGCTCCCATTTCCTCTAAGTCACAAACGGGAAAGCTATGCAAGAATCTGCCTGAGTAATGTCGTCTTAATGACCGGATCAGTGGCGGTGATAACCGGAGCCTGGCCGGAACCGGAGAAAAATCTGGAACGAGACGGGATAGTCTCCATAGGCGGAGTTCAGAGCCGAGGGCTTCGAATAGAACGTCAGGTCAGCACCCAGGGCCAACTGCCAAAGCCGGCTCTGGACGAGGTCGCGCGCACCGCCAAATGTGTAGGCGCCCACACGAAAGTTGGGCCGCAGTGGATCGTCCGGAAACAGTTCATCCTTATCTGCTAGTTCGATTCGCGAGAACGCATAGCTGCGCGCCTTGAAATTAAGTGTGGACTCGAGCAGGTAGCTGTTCAGGTTGCGGTTTTCAAGCTCTTTGTGCTTCCGTCCCCAGACCGCGGAAGTCGCCCACGAGCCCCGCTCGAAGGGCCGCACATATTCGATGGAAGCCGTCTGCCGGCGCTCGCTGCCTGGCTCGAGGGCTTCGGGATGCTCCAACCGGCCGTAGCTGTACTGTGCCGTCCAGTTGCGCGTCGGGGCTACGCTCAGGCGGGCCGACCAGGAATCCAGTGCCGCCAACTGTATCCCATATCGTTGTTCATTGGGTTCGCGGCCATTGAACAACGACCCTTCGATCTTGAACCGGTCCACGATCAGCCCCGTAGTTACCACGCCAAAGCTGGTATGTGTGGAATCCTGCAGGTGATGGGAAAGCGGGGCCATGGGCAATTCCGCTGCCGAGGCGCGGTGCATGAAAGCCACCGGGCCGAGTGCGGGCTCCGCGACCGGACCACCATAGAAGAGCCACGAGACTTTCTCGCTGATCGGCCGCGTGTAGTAAAGCGAGAGTTCTGCAAAAACGTTGTGCGGATGCTGGTGATCCACCAGCGCCTGACCGTGATAGGTCTCGCCGGTCTGGAAGAGTTCGGGAAATCCAGGATGTGGAGCGGTCAACGACTCGGCCGAAAACATCTGGCGAAACAGAACGGTCCCGCGTCCTACGGGATGCTGTTCCATCAGCATCAGCCAGTTCACGGACTCCGCCTTGCCTGCGCCGCGCGGCCCTCCTTGCTGGTTGTAGTCCACAAACAGCGCGCCGTGGGCCATCAGGTCCCAGCCAGCGAGAGGCTTCATCCACAAATGCGCCGGCGCGGCGGCGGGCTGCCAACCAGTCCCGGAGGAGACGTGGGGCGATGGCAACCAGTCGGGCGTGGGCTGCGGCATGTCCATGCCGCCCATCGCCGCTTGCGTCTGCGCCGTGTGGTCATGCCCGCTCATATTGTGGCTGGCTTCTTGCGCCGCCGCAAAAGAAGCCAGCACGTTTGCAACAACAAGAAATAAGGTCAATATCCGCACGTTAGATTCCTCGGCATCGAAAGAGAAGCAGCAAGTCTCTGAACGGACTTCCGTACACTCAGAGGAGTTCTTGATCGCAAAGAGAGGGATTGGGACTAGATCCGGAGAGGAGTCGCGCCCGGTGGGTCGGGAGAAGCAACGGTCAGTTTTTCCAAACCGGCGCCCACCCTTGCCTTGGTTGGAGGCTCGAAGCGCAAATCAGCGGTTGCGCGCTGAATGACCAGTTGCGGTGAATGGCAAGGCTGGGGGACAGCGGCGTTATGGCCAGTCAGGCAGCAGTTGTAGCTCGTGCGTTCGGGCATGGGCGGTGCTTTCTCGCCGTGCCCGTGGCAGCCCACGGGGCGTTGCTGGGGACGCGCGGCCGGCGGGAGCGTTTGCGCCGCCAGACAACCCATCGCGACCGCCGTCATCAGCAACGAAGCAAGAAATCTCGACAAGTGTCCCATTACTCAATCGTTAGATGCCGGAAGCGACCTAAAGAACCGGTGTTTTACCTTGCCACTTTGCGGGTTTTCTTAGCGAACTTTGCGGTTAGAAGCTTTTTACCGTCCTAGCAGGCCGCCAGGAAGGTTCCCGGCTCACCCGATCCCTCAAGAGCCGGTAATTTTGACGCGCAGCTCTTCCGGCAGTTTCTCGCGGATTTCAGGCGGCAGACGGTCATGCACGTGGCGCGCACCCAACTTGGCCGCGTCCACCACCGCCATGGGCGCGGGAGTGGCCACCGCCACCGCCAGCCAGATGAGCGCCGACAGGGCGAAGCCCGCCAGCGCCGCCACTTCAAGCCAGAAGGCGTGGCGGGGGCCAAAGTGCCGGATCACGCCGAAAGCCAGCAAGAACATGGCCGCCGACACCGAGGCCAGCACGATCAGCGAAATGTCAATGATGCGATGCAGTTGCTGACGGCTGCGGCAGTGCTCACAACCCGCGAAGTGCCCTTCGTAGTCGCCGCGCATTTCCGGGGCCAGGCCGGAGATGTCGTAACGCCATCCAGCAAGGATTTTCCCTACGATCGGTTCAACGCACTGGCTCATAGCATGCTACAGGCGGATGGGCTCGAGAATGTCCGACTGGCTAGCCAGCAATACGCGGTTTTGCCACAGTCCCTGACGCTCACGCAGGGCATGTTCCGCCGCCGCCCGGGCGATTTCGGGATGGTTATTCTGTTCCGACAAGTGCGCCAAAACTACGTATGCTGCTCCTCCATCATAGTCGCTGGAGAAGAATTCCGCGAGAGCGTCATTCGAGAGGTGGCCCACCCGGCTCATCACGCGCTGTTTCACCGGCCACGGGTACGGTCCGGAACGAAGCATCTCCAGATCGTGATTCGATTCCAGCACCAGCACAGCGCATTCCCGCAGATGGTCGCGCACGCTCACCGGCATATAGCCCAGGTCGGTGGCGAAACCGATCTTGACTCCCTCCGTGCGGAAGGTGAAGCCCACGGGATCGGCGGCATCATGAGGAATCGTGAAGGGCGTAACCGCGATGTCGCCAACCTGAAAGCTGCGCCCGGAAGCGAAATGTTCCAGCTTCGGCAGTTGTGGAATTTTGCCTTCTTCATCCCGCATCGCTCTGCCCCATTCGCGATGCGTCGGTTCGGTCAGGAACACCGGAACGTTGAGTTTGGCCGCCAGTCGCTGCAATCCCGCTACGTGGTCGGAGTGCTCGTGCGTGATCAGGATGGCCGAAATCTGTTCCGGGCGCTCGCCCAGCGCGCGCAGCCGCTTGAAGGTTTCCCGGCAGGATAGACCTGCGTCCACCAGGATGCGCGTTGTGCTGCTGGCCACCAGTGCACTATTGGCTTTACTGCCGCTGGCCAGCAACGAGACGGACACTGCCATACCTTGGCAGCTTACCCTCAAGGGCTGTGGAAACGGGAGTACTTTTTGAGTTCTCCACGACCCTTGGTTCGCTGATCCCTTACTTGGCGAACAGGTTGTTGATCACGCCCCGTCCAAAAGCGCCGCCGTAGGCGCCGACAATCCCTGGCAGAAAGGCAAGAAGTGACTCGAAGATCTGGGGGCGCGTCGGCTTCTGCGCCAGCAGAAGGTAGGCCAGCCACTCCACGATCGGCACGAACAACCCGATTAGCAGCACCCAGCGCCAAGGCCTCCACGGCCGCAGAAAGCCCAGCAACATGCACGACGCCAGCACGATCATGGCGGTGAACAGCAAGTCGCCCACCTTGATGTCAATCCATCCCGCGATGACTCCGCAGGCGGCCGCCAGCAGATAGTGCAGGGAGTCGCCGCCGGATTGTCCTTCAGGAAGAATTCCGCCCCAGGCTGTCGTCATATCTTGATTCTACGGGTATGAGTAGAAACCGCGCCCGCTCTTGCGCCCCAACCAGCCGGCATCCACCATTTTGATCAGCAGCGGACACGGGCGGTACTTGGGATCGCCCAGCCCGTCCTGCAGCACTCGCATGATGTCCAGACACACGTCGAGCCCGATGAAGTCGGCCAGGGTCAGCGGCCCCATCGGGTGCGCCATCCCCAGCTTGAACACTTCGTCGACGGCCTGTGGTGTCGCGACCCCTTCCATCACCGCATACATCGCTTCGTTCAGCAGCGGCATCAGCACGCGATTCGAAACAAAACCAGGCGCATCGTTGACTTCCACCGGCGTCTTTTCCAGCTTCACCGCCAGGTCGCGCACCGTTTCGTAGGTGGTCTGCGAGGTCGCCATGCCGCGAATCACCTCGACCAGCTTCATCACCGGCACGGGATTGAAGAAGTGCATCCCGATTACCTTGTCCGGGCGTTTGGTCAGCGCCCCGATTTTTGTGATGGAGATGGATGAAGTGTTGGAGGCCAGGATTACTTCCGGCTTCATCAGGCGATCCAGGTCGCGGAAAATCTCGGCTTTGATCTCGAATTTTTCCGTCGCCGCTTCAATGATGAGTTCGCAATCCGCAAGTCTTGCCCGGTCGAGCACCGGCGTGATGCGGCCGAGAGCGGCCGCCTTGTCAGCCACAGAAATCTTGTTTTTCGCAACTTCGCGGTCCAGATTCTTGCCGATTGTTTCCAGGCCGCGATCCAAAAACCGCTGCTCCACGTCGCACAGTACGACGTCGTAACCACAACGCGCGAACACGTGGGCAATGCCGTTGCCCATGGTGCCCGCACCCATGACCCCTACGCGCTGAATTGGCATGATGCCCTCGCTGCAAGAAGGAAACTGGAAAGTTTAGCAGAACGGGCCTTAGGCTTTAGCGCTGGTTTCAAAAATTGGTCTTGGAGAGGGCACGACTTCACAGGCCGCGGAAAAAACTCTGGCCACGCACAGTTTTTGGGAGGGCACGACTTCAGTCGTGCCGTAGAAGCCCCGTAAAAACTTGGGCTTTAGCCCCTGAGGGCGCACCTTTTCAGCGTCCAGGGGGATTCTTGAAACCAGTTCTAGTGAGTTCCCGTGCTTGGTGTCTACCCGCCAACCCGCCAGACTGGAAAAAGTTTCGCTCGATACAGACTCCAACCAAAACTATTTCTCGCGCACTCCTGGCAGCAAATTCCGAGCCCCGCCGCATCCCATCAACCAAGCGATCGGAACGCGGGAAAGAACGGGTTCCGGCGCGGTGCTTTCGGCAGGAGGACCCTATGTGGCGCACGATGAGGATGGCAGCATACGCACTGGCCGTGACGCTGGTCATGAGCGGATTTGCGCTGGCGCGCGACGACGACGATGATGACGGCTACTACCGCCAAGGCAACGCCGCCCAGGCGCGGCAGTACGGATACCAGAACGGCTACCGCGACGGCGTCCAGCAAGGCCGGCACGAGGGCCGTGAGCGCGACCCTTACGATTACCAGACCCCCGACTGGCGCCAGGCCACACGCGGCTACGAACGATGGATGGGCCCGGTCAACTGGTATCAGCGCGGATACCAGGAAGGCTACAGCAACGGCTTCCGTTCCGGATATCGAAGCGTTTCGGGCCGGTGGGGTGACGGCGATCGCGACGATGGCCGGCCGTACGGTGGCTGGCGCGGCGCGTACGATCCCAACCGAATTGGATATGGCGGCGACACCGCGTACCGTTTCGGCGTTGAGGACGGCTCAACCGCCGCGCGCGAAGATATCGAACACCGCAAGCCGTACAACTCGAAGCCGCGCGGCCGTTTCGAAGACCGCGATCACGGCTATCGCCGCGAGTACGGCAGCCGCGACCGCTACAGAGCTGAGTACACCGACGGCTATCGCCGCGGCTACGACTCGGTGATGGGACACCGTTACTAGATCTGAGTGGTGGGAAAACCAGAGCGGCCACCGGGACGGCGGCCGTTCTTCTTGCGCTGAACGTTTATTTCTCGGCCGCGACCTTCAAGCGTGTCTCGGCACGCTGCAACGCATCTTCGGCGCGGCCGTAGTCCACTTCCGGATCGTTGCTCTTCAAGCGTTGCTCAGCCCGTTCTTTTGCCTTTTGCGCGCGCGCCACGTCGATCTCCTCTGGATGCTCCGCGGTTTCGGCGAGGATCGTGACCTTGTCCTGCAACACTTCGGCAAACCCCCACGCCACGGAAAGTGTCCTGCTCTCGCCGTGCGCGCGGTACGTGATGGCACCGACCGCCAGCTCAGTAATCAGCGGAGCATGGCCTGGAAGAATTCCCAGATATCCAGTCCGGCCGGGGATCTGGACTTCTTCCGCCACTTCTTTCACCACCAGCTTTTCCGGCGTGACGATCTCGAGTTGGAAAGTGTCAGGCACAGTTCTCAATTCCGAACGAGCACTTAGCACTTAGCCGTTAGCACTTAGCCCACCCGAACCTTGTCAGCACGGGAGGGAGCCGCACTGGCTAAATGCTAAGTGCCAAGTGCTAATTGCTGCTCTTACGCTGCCGCTCCCTTCAGCTTCTCCGCGGCTTCCAGCACCTCGTCGATCGTTCCTCTCATGTAGAAGGCCTGCTCCGGGATGTCGTCATACTTGCCTTCGACGATGCCGCGGAAGCCTTTCACCGTGTCGGCGATCTTGACGTAGCGTCCCGGCGTGCCGGTGAACTGCTCGGCCACGAAGAACGGCTGCGAGAGGAACTTCTGGATCTTGCGGGCGCGGGCCACGGTCAGCTTCTGGTCTTCGCTCAGTTCGTCGATACCGAGAATGGCGATGATGTCCTGCAGGTCCTTGTACGTCTGCAGCGTCTTCTTCACCATCTGCGCCACGTCGTAGTGCTCCTGGCCGACGATGCGCGCGTCGAGAATGCGCGAGGTCGAAGCCAGCGGATCGACGGCGGGGTAGATTCCGATTTCCGTTAGGGCGCGAGAGAGCACGGTGGTCGCATCCAGGTGAGCGAAGGTCGTGGCCGGCGCGGGATCGGTGAGATCGTCGGCAGGCACGTAAATCGCCTGCACCGACGTGACCGATCCCTTCTTGGTCGAGGTGATGCGCTCCTGCAACTCGCCCATCTCCGTTGCCAGGTTCGGCTGATAACCCACGGCCGAGGGCATGCGGCCCAGCAGAGCCGAGACTTCCGATCCCGCCTGCGTGAAACGGAAGATGTTGTCGATGAAAAGCAGCGTGTCCGCGCCTTCTTCGTCGCGGAAATACTCAGCGACGGTCAGCCCGGTCAGCGCCACCCGCAGACGCGCCCCAGGAGGCTCGGTCATCTGGCCATAAATCAGCGCCGCCTTCGACTCGTCGGGCTTGCCCGGCTTGATCACTCCCGACTCGCTCATTTCCAGCCACAAGTCGTTGCCTTCGCGGGTGCGCTCGCCGACGCCAGCGAACACGGAAAAACCGCCGTGCTGCTTGGCGACGTTGTTGATGAGCTCCATGATGACGACGGTCTTGCCCACGCCCGCGCCGCCAAACAGGCCGATCTTTCCGCCCTTCAGGAAGGGCTGGATCAGGTCAATAACTTTCACGCCGGTCTCGAACATTTCGGCCGTCGTTGCCTGCTCGTCAAAGCGAGGAGCCAGGCGGTGAATCGGCATCGTTTGGGTGTGCGCGATCGGCCCGAGCTGGTCGACAGGCTCGCCGATCACGTTCATCACGCGGCCCAGCGTGCCCCGGCCAACCGGAACAGAAATTGGTCCTCCCTGATCAATGGCTTTCATGCCGCGCACCATGCCGTCGGTAGCTTCCATGGCGATGCAGCGCACGCGCCCTTCACCAAGGTGCTGCTGCACTTCGAGAACGACGTTGATGGGCGAAGGCACCGTGAAGCCGTCGCTGACCACGCGCAGCGCCTGGTAGATGGGCGGCATCGCAGCCGCCGTAAACTGCACGTCCACTGCGGGACCTGCGACTTGAATAACGTGTCCGCTATTTTCGGGCATAAGACCTCAAAACCAGCAATTAGCACTTGGCATTTGGCGCTTAGCTTGGAGCACTTTAGGTTTTGCTGAGTGCTAAATGCTAAGTGCCAAGTGCCGCTTCACGTCAAAACCAGCAATTAGCACTTGGCATTTGGCACTTAGCTTGGAGCACTTTAGGTTTTGCTGAGCCCTAAATGCTAAGTGCCAAGTGCCGCTTCACGTCAAAACCAGCAATTAGCACTTGGCATTTGGCACTTAGCTTGGAGCACTTTGGGTTTTGCTAAGTGCTAAATGCTAAGTGCCAAGTGCTGCCTCACAACGCTGCCGCCCCGCTCACAATCTCGATTATTTCTTTCGTGATCTTGGCTTGGCGCGCGCGGTTCATCACCAGCGTCAGTGAATCAATCATGTCTGACGCGTTATTCGTCGCCGAATCCATCGCGGTCATGCGGGCGGCGTGTTCGGCCGCCACCGACTCCAGCAGCGCATGAAAAATCTGGATGCCGATGTACTTCGGCAGAATCTCGCGAAAAAGCTGCTCGGGCGGCTGCTCGTAGATGTAATCCACCTGCAAAGCGCCAAACTTCGCGGCCGCTTCATCCACGGCTTTCGTGTCCACGGGACGAACCCCCACTCCGGCTGACTTCGCGGCTTCTACGGCACGTTTGCGCTCTTCTTCTGCCGCCTCTTCGGCCATGCGCACATCCACTACGCCGATTTCCTTGATCGGCAACAGGTGCTGCGCAATCAGGCGCTGTGCGATGACTGACTTGAACTCGTTATATAGGATGTAAACGCCGTCAATCTCGCCGCGCGAAAAACGCTCCACCACGCTCCCGCCCAGTCCGGAAGCGAAGTTGAATTCCAGCTTACCAAGGACACCTACGTGCTCGCCCACAATCTGCACCCGCCCGGCGCGCGGCCGAGTTTCTTCGGAAGCCGCTGCTTCGGGAGCCATGGGAAACCGCCGCCGCATAAAATCACGCCCCTTGCGGCCAATGCACTCGACGTCAATGTTCTTTTCCGCGTTCGACTCGATGAACTTGGTGACGATCTTCAGAATATTCGTATTGAACGCCCCGGCCAGCCCCTTGTCGCCGGTCACAACAATCAGCAGGATGTTCTTCTCCGGACGCTCCGCCAACAGCGGATGCCGCGGCTCTCCGGTAATCGGATCGTAGATATCGGCCCGTGCAACCAGGGATTTCAGGACGTTCGTCAGCATCTGCGAATACGGGCGCGCCGCCAGCGCATGTTCCTGCGCGCGGCGCAACTTGGCCGCCGAAACGGTCTTCATGGCTTTGGTGATCTGCCGCGTGTTCACCACGCTGCGGATCCTGCGCCGGATGTCGAGAACGTTAGGCATTGTTAGTCGCTGGTCGTTAGTCGCTAGTCGCTAGTTATTTATCCGAACTGGATTTGGCTAAGCGCCAAGTGCTAAATGCTAAGTGCTATCTAGCTACCGCCTGCCGTGCCTCCACAAACTGCTGTTTCGCTTCCTTGATCACGCGCCCCATCTCAGCCTTCAAGCCGTCGTCGAGAATCTTTTTCTCCATGATCGTATTCAGCAGGCCGGGACTGGTCGTCTCCACGTACTTGTAAAGCTCCTTTTCAAAATCACCCACCTGCCCTACCGGCAGGTCGTCGAGCGCGCCGCTGGTTCCGGCGAAGATAATCAGAATCTGCTTCGAAAACGGCAGCGGCGCGAATTGCCCCTGCTTCAGGATCTCCACCAGCCGCTGGCCGCGATTGAGCTGCGACTGCGTGGCCTTGTCGAGATCGCTGCCGAACTGCGCGAAGGCCGCTAGTTCGCGGTACTGCGCCAGTTCGAGTTTTAGAGTTCCGGCCACCTGCCGCATGGCCTTGATCTGCGCGCTGCCGCCGACGCGGCTCACCGAAAGTCCGACGTTCACCGCCGGACGCACGCCCTGGTTGAACAGGTCGGTTTCAAGATAAATCTGGCCGTCCGTAATCGAAATCACATTCGTCGGGATGTACGCCGAAACATCGCCTGCCTGCGTCTCAATGACTGGCAGCGCCGTCAGCGATCCGCCGCCATTCTTGTCGTTCAGCTTGGCGGCGCGCTCCAGCAGCCGCGAGTGGAGGTAGAAAACGTCTCCAGGATATGCCTCGCGTCCCGGCGGCCGCCGCAGCAACAGCGAAATCTCGCGGTACGACGCGGCGTGCTTCGATAGATCGTCGTAAATGCAAAGCGCGTGCCGCTTGGTGTCGCGAAAATACTCGCCCATGGCGCAAGCTGCGTAAGGCGAGATGTACTGCATTGGCGCTGGCTCCGAAGCCGACGCCGCCACGACGATCGTGTACTCCATCGCGCCCGCGTCTTCGAGAATCTTCACCACCTGCGCAATCGAAGAGCGCTTCTGCCCGATCGCGTTGTAAATACAGATCAGGTTGTTGCCACGGCTGTTGATGATGGTGTCGAGCGCAACCGCGGTTTTGCCGGTCTGCCGGTCGCCGATGATCAACTCGCGCTGGCCGCGGCCAATCGGAATCATCGAGTCGATGGCCTTCAGACCTGTAGCCATCGGCTCGCGCACCGGCTGGCGGTCAATGACGCCGGGAGCAATGCGCTCAAGGGCAATAAACTTGTCGGTCGAGATCGGCCCCTTGTCGTCAATCGGCTGGCCGAGCGAGTTCACGACCCGCCCGATCATGGCGTCGCCCACCGGCACGCTCATGATGCGGCCCGTGCGCTTTACTTCGTCGCCTTCTTTGATCTCGGTGTATTCGCCGAGCAGCACCACGCCCACCTGGTCTTCTTCCAGGTTCATGGCGATTCCGGCCACGCCATGCGGGAAGCTGAGCATTTCGCCCGCCATGACCTTGTCGAGCCCGTACACGCGGGCGATTCCGTCGCCCAGCGTGATGACCGTGCCCACTTCATCAACCGCGATCTTCGACTCATAGTTTTCGATCTGCTCGCGGATTAGTTGCGTAATTTCGTCTGCTTTTATCTGCGCCATAAGTTCAACTCATGAAATGCGGGCACTCAGCATTTAGCACTTAGCCAGGACAGCTTGCACCAGAGGCTTTGGCCAAGTGCTAAGTGCTAAATGCCAAGTGCTAACTAACCAACTGCTCCCGTATCTTCTCCAACTGCCCCTTCACCGATCCGTCGTAAATGGTGCTGCCGACTTTCACTACTGCCCCGCCCAACAGCGAAGAATCGCGCTGGTAGCGGGCACGCACCTGTTTGCCGGTCAGCTTGGCAACCTCGCCTTCCAGCTGTTTCTTTTCGTCTTCGCTGAGTTCGCGGGCGCTGATCACTTCTGCGTCGGTGATTCCCATGCGATCGTTCAATTCCTGCTCAATCTGTTTCAGAATGTCGGACAGCAGCGGCAGGCGCCGGCAATCGGTCAAGATCGCAATAAGATTCCGCACCTGGCGCGCCATCACCAATCGTTGCGCAATCGCATCCAGCACCGCGCGTTTGCGGTCGCCGGGGATGGACGGGTTCTCCATGACCCGCCGCAACGCATCGCTTTCCCCCAGCAGCGCTTCGGTCGCATGCAGTTGCTGCAGCATGCGCGCCGCATCGAGCTTCCCGCTCATCACCACGTCAGCGAAAGCCCGGGCGTAGACGCCCACTACAGAAGCCATGGCTACCGACCGCCCTTTCCGCCGTTCCCGGACAACAGCTTCCCGGCGAAATTACGCACCAGTGCCTGGTCGGTGGCCGGGTCAACGTGGATCTGCTTCCGAGCGAGCGCGACCGCGAGGTCGGCGGTGTGCGACGTGAGTTCCCGGCGCGCCTGCTTAGCGGCCGCCGCGATCTCCTGCTCCGCCGCCTGCACCACTTTGCGAACATCTTCTTCCGCCGCTTTTCGGATTCGTACTTCTTCCGCCTCAGCTTCCTTCTCCGCCGCGGCCTGCATCTGTCCGATCTCCACATCCAGCTGGCGCAACCGTGTCTCGATCTTGCCCAGCCGCCGGTTGGCTTCCTGGCTGGCGGCGCGCGCCTCTTCCAAAGCACGCCGAATGGATTCCGTGCGCTTGCGCAGGGCAGCGGGCACGCTCTTTCGCGCGAACCAGTAAACAAGAAAACCAATGATCGCAAAATTGAGACCGATCGCCAGCAGATGAACCTGATGGACTCTCATCCCAGTTTTCCTGGCCAGGTATCGGATGGCGCCGGAATGCTTCAGATTCTCGTTCTCTTCCTCTTCCCCGGCTTCCTGGCGCGTTTCCTTGGCCCGCTCACCGCCGACACTCTTGTCCTCTGGTGCCGCTTGCGCTGGTTCCGAGACATGTTCTTGCGCTCGTGCAAGTGCGCGTGCTGATATCGCCGGAAGCAAAGTCAACAGCGCTAGCACCATCAGAGGCAGGACGATTCGCTTCGCCCTCATCGTCCACCCACCTGGCTCGGTGCCGCCACCGGACGCAACACGGTCCGCACAATTTCGCTGGCCAACCGCCCCGCCTCCCCTTGCAGGTTCACTAGCGCCTGTTGCTTGTCCTGCTCAATGCCGGCGCGCGCCTCCTTCACCTGCTCCTGCGCCCTGCCTCTGGCCTGCGCTACCGCTTCCGCGCGCGACTGCATCGCCTCCCGACGATGGGCTTCTTGGTTCTTGAAAATTTTCTGCCGCGCTTCGCGCAGGCGCTGCTCGTAGTCGGCAGTGCGCGCTTCCGCGGCGGCGATATCGGCGCGCGCTTTCTCCATGGCGCCCTGGGTCCGGCTCCGGCGTTCCGCCAGCACCGCCATCAGCGGCTTATGCACCAGCACCGTATAGAGGACGTAAAGCGTCCCCAGGAGGATGACCGTGGGCACGGCTCCGAGCAGTAATCCGCCTAGTTGTCGGACTGTCTGATCCATTGCTCTGCTGATCTAGTTGGGAGATTAAGGGCTTCTAAAACCATTAAAATTAACACTCTGGCGACGACGGTGTCAATGCCCGCAGGCCCCTTCCGGCGCCCATTTGCGACCACTGAAGTTCTTCTTGACAATCGCATTGGGAGGTCTACGATGTAGCTATCACCTCCGATCCGCTTCAGGATCGAGTGGGCCGATAGCCAAGGAAAAGTCACCGCTTCTTGGCTGGCGGCCCATTTTAGTTTCCGCGATTGGCTCTTCGCCCTCGGGTGCAAATCCCCGCCGCTCACTTCGTTCTCGAGCCCTTGTTTCGCTGGGACTTGCTCGGCGTCCTCTGCGGCTTTCTCGGCGCTCTCCGCGGTTAAAGGTTTTTTACCACAAAGGACGCAGAGATCTCCCGGAATTTACTGGGGCCTCGTAAAAGAAAAGCGGCGGAATCTCGTTTCCCGAGTCCCGCCGCTTGGTTCGAAAATTTGAGTTAAGGGCTACGCCGAAACAATCTGCTCCGCCATGACGCGCGCAATCTTTTCCAGTACGAATTGCATGCTGGTATTAGCGTCCACGCTCGCATCCACTTCGTGGTGTCGGCTACTGGCGTGCATCACCAGCACCTTCGTCCCTTCGTGCGACTTTTTCACCATGTAGGGCAGATGGTGACGGTCGTCCTTGGTCAAAGTGGAGCCGAGAATCACGAGATCGAAGGCATCGCGCCGCAGCGCCTCCTGCACTCCCGAGCGGCCGACCGCGGTCGTAACGTGGTGGCTGGCCTTCTTCATCGCGGCGGCCTGGTTGGCCAGTATCTCCTCATCGCTCTCACCATAAAGGATCTTGATCGTGGGCTTTGCAGACGTAGCGGGCAAGGTAGCTCTCCTTGAACTCTAGACCGGAGCTTAGCAAGCGGGGAGCAACCTTAAGAGGTCACGGAAGATCAGGTACGGCTGGTAGGAACCTCACAGGACAGAGCCTTAAAACACTCTCATTTAGGGGCCTCGGAATGCTCCAAAAGCCGTCCGGCCACCCCCTTCCATCCTTGCCCGAAACCCGCCGCCTGCGTATTGTTACGAGGTGAAATTCCCGCGATGTAGTGGAATCCTGCTCCACATTACATCCCTGCCGGGCCGTTTTGGTATCGGCGATCTGGGCCCCTGCGCCTACGAATTCGCTGACTTTCTGGCGGCCGCGGGGCAGAAATTGTGGCAGGTCTTGCCGCTAAACCCCACCGGCTACGCCGACTCTCCCTATCAGTGCTTCTCTGCTTTTGCGGGAAACCCTCTGCTGCTCAGCTTCGAGCGCCTGCGCGAAGGCGGCGTCCTCCAGGCTTCCGATCTGGCGCGAGTGCCTTCCTTTCCCGAAGACTCGGTGGATTACGGCCCCGTCATCGCCTTCAAGCTCAGTGTCCTGCGCCGGGCCGCGCAGGCGTTCTTCGCCGACGCCTCGCGCGCCGATCGCTCGGCGTTCGAGCGTTTTTGCGAGAGTGCCGCCCCGTGGCTCAACGATTACGCGCTCTTCATGGCCTGCAAAGATATTCGCCGCGAGAACACCTGGGCCACGTGGGACCCGCCCATCCGCCGCCGCGATCCTCAAACCATCCGCGAGTGGTCGGCAGAGCTGGCGCCTCAGGTGCAGGCCCACAAGTACTGGCAGTTTGAATTCTTCCGCCAGTGGGAGCAGCTCAAGTCCTACTGCCAGGAGCGCAGCATCCGCTTCATGGGCGATGCCCCGATCTATGTCGCCCACGACAGCGCTGACGTCTGGGCGCATCCCGAACTGTTTCACCTCGACGACCAGGGCCTCCCCACCGTGGTCTCCGGCGTTCCGCCCGACTACTTCAGCGCCACCGGACAGCTCTGGGGAAATCCCATCTATCGCTGGGACGTGCTCGCCGCGAACGGATATAAGTGGTGGATCGAGCGTTTCCGCGCGTCTCTGAGTCTGTTCGACATGGTGCGCCTCGATCACTTCCGCGGCTTCGAAGCCTACTGGGAGATTCCCGCCGGCGAGCCCACTGCCATTCACGGTCGCTGGGTGAAGGGACCGGGAGAAGATTTTCTTTCGGCCTTGCAGAATGCTTTTGGCGGACTTCCCATCGTTGCGGAAAATCTGGGTGTGATTACTCCGCCGGTCGAGAAACTCCGCCAGCAGTTTGGCCTGCCCGGTATGAGCCTGCTGCAATTCGCTTTCGGCAACGATCCTCAAGGCCCGTCGTTTCGTCCCCACAATTACGGCCGGGAACTCGTCGCCTATACCGGCGGACACGACAACGACACTACCCTAGGCTGGTGGTCGAGTTCCGGCGCCGGCGACAGCACGCGCACTCCGGAAGATGTCCGCAGAGAACATGCTTTCGCGCGCGCCTATCTCGGATTCCAAGATGATGCCGAAGTCCCCTGGGTTATGATTCGGGCCGTGATTGCGTCCGTGGCCGACGTTGCGATCATTCCCATGCAGGACGTGCTCGGTCTGGGCACCGAGGCGCGCATGAATCTTCCCGGCACGCTGAGCGGCAACTGGAAGTGGCGGTATCGCCGCGGCGCGCTGACCGATGCACTGGCCGCAAAACTTCGCTCCCTGACCACCATCCACGACCGTTAGGAAAGTCCATGGAAAAACCACCACGCAGTTTCTGGCAAATCTGGAACATGAGTTTCGGCTTTCTCGGCATTCAATTCGGATGGGGATTACAGATGGCCAACATGAGCGCCATCTACGAATATCTGGGCGCGCGGGCCGATCAGATTCCGATCCTGTGGTTGGCGGCTCCGCTCACCGGGCTCATCGTGCAACCGATCATCGGCCACGCCAGCGACCGCACCTGGGGACCGCTGGGCCGCCGCCGTCCTTACTTTCTGGCCGGAGCCATCCTGAGCTCGCTGGCCCTGATCATCATGCCGCGCTGCTCCGCCCTCTGGATGGCGGCCGGCTTGTTGTGGGTCCTCGACGCTTCCATCAACATCAGCATGGAGCCGTTTCGCGCCTTCGTCGCCGACCTGCTTCCCGAATCGCAGCGCACGCGCGGCTTTGCCATGCAGAGCCTGTTCATTGGCCTCGGCGCGGTGGTCGCCTCCGCACTTCCCTGGTTGCTGACCAACGTCTTCCACTTCACCAGCGTGACCGGGGCAGGCAAGATTCCCTTCACCGTCAAGCTGTCGTTCGAACTCGGAGCCATCGCGTTTTTTGGCGCTGTGCTGTGGACGATCCTCACCACCAAAGAGTATCCACCGGAGAACCTCGCCGAATTCCAAAAGATGAAGTCGGAACACCGTGGCATCGCTGCCAGCGCGCGCGAGATTCTCAGTTCCATCCGCCAGATGCCGCGCACCATGCGCCAACTGGCCTGGGTCCAGATCTGCACCTGGCTGGGTCTGTTCTGTATGTGGCTTTATTTTCCGGTGGCGGTAGCGCGCAATGTCTTCGGCGCCGCCGACACCAACTCTCCTCTTTACTCCGCCGGCGTCGAATGGGGCGGCATCTGTTTCGGCATGTATTCGGCGGTGTGCTTCGGATTTTCTTTCCTGCTGCCGGCTTTGGCGCGCCAGTTCGGACGCAAGGCAACCCATAGCCTCTGCCTCATCTGCGGCGGCCTGGGCCTGCTTTCTGTCGCCGTCGTCCACAGCAAGTATCTGCTCCTGCTCTCGATGACCGGAGTCGGTATCGCCTGGGCCAGCACGCTGTCCATGCCCTATTCCATCCTCGCCGGTTCCCTGCCCTCCGGCAAAACCGGCGTGTACATGGGCATCTTTAACTTTTTCATTGTGATTCCGGAGATCACGGCCTCGCTCCTGTTCGGCTGGGTGATGTCCCACCTGCTGAACAACAACCGGCTAGCCGCTGTGGTGGCCGGAGGAGTTTTTCTCATGCTGGCCGCGGCCTTAACGCAACGTGTGGAGGATACGCGCGACGTGCGGCACCCAAGCGGCGTGGCCACTGCACAACCGGCTCCGGCAAAACCTTGATTTCGATGGGAGACTGATTTGCCCATGAGAAGCCTTCGAACTCGCGCTCTGCTGGTTTTATGCTTTCTTTCGATCTTTGTGCTTTGTCTTGCAGCGTGGCCGCAGCCCGCGGTCTCGCCCGCCGCTCCCCTCGTCCGCAAGATCGAGCCCCCCAACTGGTGGACGAACTTCACGCCCGGCCTCACTCTGCTTCTGACCGGCGACAACCTCACCGGCACGCGCGTCACGACCACGACGAAGCAGCTCTCTGTGCTGGGCAGCGAGGCCTCCGCCAACGGACACTATCTCTTCGTCCGCCTGAAGCTCGACCGTTCCCTGCGACCCGGCACAGCGAAGTTCGACCTGCGTACTCCCTCTGGTTCGACAACGGTTGAGTTACCGCTCTCGGCACGTGCCGACGCCCGCGGCCGTTTCCAAGGCTTCTCCCGCGACGACGTCATCTACCTGATCATGCCCGACCGCTTTGCCGACGGCGATCCCTCCAACGATCAGCCAACCGGCTCCACCGGCACCTACGACCGCAGCCAGCCCAAGGCTTACCACGGAGGCGATCTGCGCGGCGTTCGGCAGCACCTTGCTTACCTGCACGACCTTGGCGTCACCACGCTCTGGCTCACGCCGGTCTGGAAGAACACCGACTCCGACTATCACGGCTACCACGTGGTGGATTTCTTCGCGCTCGACGATCACATGGGCGCGCTCGCCGAGTATCAGGGCCTGGTCGCCGACGCCCACAAACTGGGCATGAAGGTCCTGATGGACTACGTCGCCAATCACACCGGGCCCAATCACGTCTGGGCGAACGATCCGCCCACGCCCACCTGGCTGCACGGCACCCCCGCGCACCATCTCGATCCGGCCTACACATTCGCCGGACTGGTGGACCCGCACGCTTCGCCGCGTCAGTCTCGCGCCACGCTTGAGGGCTGGTTCGCGGGCAGGCTCCCCGACATCAACCCCGACGATCCCAAGCTGAGCACATATCTCGCGCAGAATGCCCTCTGGTGGGCGGAGTCAGCCCAACTCGACGGCTTTCGCCTCGACACTTTCCCTTACTCCTCGCGCCACTTCTGGAGTGGCTGGCACGACCGCCTCCGCCAAATCTATCCGCACCTCAACAGCGTGGGCGAAGTTTGGGACACCGATCCGTCCATCACGTCGTTTTTCGAAGGCGACCGCAAACAGTTCGACGGCCTCGATTCCAACCTGCCGACAGTGTTCGACTTCCCCCTCTGCTTCGCCCTGCGCGATTCGATCGTCAAAGGCCAACCCATGGGGAAGATCGTCGAGGTCCTCCGCCACGACTCGCTGTACGCGCACCCCGAAATGCTGGTCACCTTCTTCGGAAACCACGACACCCGGCGATTCCTCAGTGAAGAAGGCAGTAACGCTGCCAAGCTGAAGGCGGCATTTTCGCTGCTGCTCACCCTACGCGGCGTCCCACAAATCTATTCCGGAGACGAGATCGGAATGCCGGGCGGCGACGATCCCGACAACCGCCACGACTTCCCCGGTGGCTTTCCCGGCGATCCGCGCGATGCTTTCACGCCCGGCGGCCGCACGCCCGAACAGCAGGACGTTTTCGCGCACGTGCAATCCCTGCTGGCCTTGCGCAAAGCGCATCCCGCCTTGCGCGACGGAAGGCAATGGCACATCGGCTGGGATGACACCTACTACGCCTTCCTGCGCGAACAGCCGGAAGAAAAGCTGCTCGTCGTGTACAACAATTCTCCCGCTTCCCGCGAACTGGCGATTCCGCTTGCCGATACGCCCTTGCAGGGGGCGCAACAGCTCCAGTTGCTTTTCGGCACTGCGGCTGCAGCCATGGCCGGGGACGAAGTGCGCGTCACCCTGGCCTCCCGGGCGCTCGCGGTGTTCGGCGTGCGCTGATTGGAGCGCCCGGCTTTTCTCTGTGGCTTTTTTGTGGCCCTTGTTGTTTTCTTTGCTCCCGCCAAGTACGCCTTCACGTGGCTTCATCACCCGTCTCTGTGACCTGGGACACAACCGTTCCGTGACCACGCGCACAGCAGTTTGGACACCCGCTCCTGTATTCCTGCTGTGAGGTGCCGATCATGAATGTCTTCTTAAAAGATGCAGGGCACCTTTTCCGGTTGGCCGCCGTCTTCGTGGTCGGCTTCCTGCTGTTTCTTGTGATCCGCGGGTTCCTGGTCCCGCGAAGCTTTGGACAGTATGGACACTACCGCGGCGATGCCATGAGCGAAATGGCTGCCCGGCCGGTCAACTTCGCCGGGAAAAGAAGAAGGACGGCAAGCATGCGCGCGTCAACTGCGAGGCCTGTCACGGCCCCCTGGCCAAGCACGCCGATGACCCAGCCTCGGTCAAGCCCGAGAAACTCGACACCGCGGTGCTTTGTGTCCGCTGTCATGAGGCGAACGCCGCCAAGCCGAAAGGCTTTCCGCAGGTGGCTTCCGCCGACCACTCCACCGGTCTTGCCTGTGACACCTGCCACCAGCCGCACAGCCCGGCCATCACTGCGGGAGGTGCGAAGTGAACCTCACCCGGCGTCACCTTCTGATTCTGTTGCCGACGGCCGCCGTCGCCTGGAAATACATCTTGGCCGGAACCCCGGAGTCCTCCCCCAATTACACGATGGCGAGCCATTGGTGGAGCATGCTCATCGACATCCCCAAATGCATCGGCTGCGGCAACTGCGTCCGCGCCTGTCAGGCGGAAAACGACGTGCCCGACGGCTACTTCCGCACCTGGGTGGAACGCTACCACGTGACGGAGTGGGATCTGGAAAATCCCAAAGTGGACTCGCCCGACGGCGGCAAGAAGGGATTTCCTCCTGCGCTGGAAGAAGGAGGAAAGAACTTCTTCGTGCCCAAGCTCTGCAACCACTGTGTGGACTCGCCGTGCACGCAGGTATGTCCCGTCGGGGCAACATTTATCAGTCCGGACGGCGTGGTGCTGGTGGACCAGAAATATTGTCTTGGTTGCCGCTATTGTGTGCAGGCCTGCCCTTATGGATGCCGCTTTATCAACCCCAAGACCGAAACCGCGGAAAAGTGCACCTTGTGCTACCACCGCATCACGAAAGGACTCACGACGGCGTGTTGTGAATCGTGCCCGACCGGCGCGCGGCAACTGGCGGACCTCAAGAACCCCAAAGACCCGATTCACGAGTTCCTGAAAACGCACAGCGTGCAGATCCTGAAGCCGCACATGGCTACGGGTGCGAAGGTTTTCTACAACGAGTTGGATGGTTCGGTGCGATAAGGAGACTGGTAACGGTTATGCCCGGCGTCGAAGGCTTCATGTATCCGAACGAAATCGAGCTCCAGTGGAGCGTGTTGATCGTCCTCTACCCGTTCCTCACCGGACTAGTGGCCGGCGCATTTATTCTGGCCTCGCTGGAACGTGTTTTCCGGGTGCAGGCGGTGAAACCCACCTACCGGCTCGCGCTGCTGACGGCCTTGTCTTTCCTGCTGGTCGCGCCTCTGCCCTTGCAGCTGCACCTGGGACACCCGGAGCGGTCGTACGAGATGTACCTGACGCCGCACACCTCCTCGGCCATGGCCATGTTCGGTTTCGTGTACCTGTGGTATCTGATGGCCGTCCTGGTGCTCGAAATCTGGCTCGACTACCGGCGTGACATCGTCGTGATGTCCCAGACCACGACCGGCTGGAAGCGCTGGGTTTATCGGGTCATGACGCTGGGCTCCAGCAACATCAGCGAGCACGCCCTGGCCATCGATGAACGGGTCGGCTACCTGATCACGGTCATCGGCATTCCTTCCGCCTTCCTGCTACATGGGTATGTCGGGTTCATTTTCGGCTCGATCAAGGCGAATCCGTGGTGGTCCACCCCCCTGATGCCGGTGGTGTTTCTGTTCTCCGCCATGGTCTCGGGGATTGCCACGGTGATGCTGTTGTACATGCTGATCACGTGGGTTCGCGGGCAGAAGATTGACATGCCCTGCGTGGACACAGTCGCGCGCTACCTGTTCTACACCTTCATCATTGACTTCAGCCTGGAAATGCTGGACTTGATCCACCGCATCTACGAGTCGGACGAGTCCTTCCGCAGCCTTGATTTCATGGTGCATACCAAGCTCTACCTTTCGCACATCGTGGTCCAGATTGTGCTGGGCACGGTCGCTCCGATCGCGCTCCTGGCTTTGACCCAGGTGCTGGAACTGACAGAAGCGGACCGCAAACGCATCTACGTGCTGGCCGGATGCCTGACCATGGTCGGCATCTTTGCTATGCGCTGGAACGTCGTCATCGGGGGCCAGCTGTTTTCCAAGAGTTTTCTGGGGTACACGACGTACAAGATGGGCCTGGGCGCGCGGGAGGGACTGCTAATGGCCATTGTGCTGACAGGTCTCCCCTTCGTGATTCTGGGGGTACTGGTGAAACTCCTGCCCCCCTGGCCGGAGACAGATTCGGGTTCGGCTCCCGACGCCACACCCGCGTACTAGGTCCAGCCGGCGTTCGCAAGCCAAAGCGGGTAGAGACTATGGACGATCTTCTCGACGCTTTAGCGCGGCTTACCGCACGCCTGGAGAACCTGGAGCGCCGAGTCTCCGCCCTGGAACACTCCTCCGAAACAGCCGACTCCCTCCCGGTACAACCGATCAGCCCCGCTGTGACCGATTCTGCCGCTCCAGTGGACACTCTCGCACAGGACAGCGGAGTATTTCCTGTTGTTGGTAAGGCCATGCTCGGAATTGCCGGCGCCTACCTGTTGCGAGCGGTGGCTGAATCAGGTTCATTCCCGAAATTGGCGGTCGTGGCGCTTGCGCTCGCTTACGCGGCGATGTGGCTGGTATGGGCGGCGCGGGTCTCGCCCGACGCCCAGTTTGCGAGCACCGCGTACGCGGCCACGTCGGCATTCATCCTCGCTCCCATGCTCTGGGAACTCACGCTGGTCTTCAAGGTTCTATCCACCTCCGTGACTGCCAGCGTGTTGGTCGCTTTCGTGGTCGCCGCGTCCGCTCTCGCCTGGAAACGCAACCTGGCATCGGTCACCTGGGTGGCGAACGCCACCGCGGCCTTCACCGCCCTCGCATTATTGCTCGCCACGCACGATCTGGTGCCGTTCATTACGGCGCTTCTTGTTATCGCCCTGGTCAGCGAGTCCGCGGCCTGTCGTAATCACTGGCTCAGCCTAAGGCCCCTCGTGGCGGTGGTTGCGGACTTGGCGATTTGCATTTTGGCTTACATCTACTCCCGCCCGGAAAGTGCCCGTTCCGAGTACCCGGCCGTCGAGACACGCGTCTTGCTGGCTCTGGTTTCCATTCTGTTCCTGATTTATGGAGCGAGCGCCGCCTTCCGCACGATCCGGCTCCACCAGCGGATCACTGTCTTCGAGATCGGCCAGACCTTCATCGCGTTCCTGCTGGCTGTGTTCAGCGTGCTTCATTTCGGGCCCAGCGGCAGCGCGGAGGTGTTGGGGGCCCTGTGTCTGCTCCTCTCGGCCGGGTGTTACGCGGCGGCGTTCTCAAGCTTTGACCGCATCCCGCAACAGCGCAACTACCACGTGTACGGCACGTGGAGCGCAGCTCTCTTCCTGGCCGGCGGCTTCTTGTGTTTTTCGCCGCTGCCGCTGGCGTTGTGCCTGAGCATGGCTGCGCTGGTGGCCACTTTTCTGGGCGTTCGGGTGGCTCGCCTGACGCTGGAGTTCCACGGCCTGGTGTATCTCTCGGCGGCAGCATTCGCATCCGGCCTGCTCGACTATGCCGGCCGCGCCCTGGGCGGAACCTTCCCCACGGCGCCTGGCTGGATGGTTTGGATCGTAGCCGCCTCCGCAATTCTCTGCTATGCAATCGGAGCGGGGTTCCGCGGAGACCGGTGGAACCAGCGGCTTCTTCAGTTGCTCTCAGCCACTCTGGCAGTGAGCGCCGTCGCGACTTTCCTCGTCTCTGCCCTGGTGTGGCTGGCGGAGTCGGGCATGACTCCCGCCTTTCACCATGTCGCCGTGATCCGCACGCTGATCACCTGTGCCCTCGCGCTCGCGCTCGCCTTCAGCGGCTCGCGCTGGCAGCGCATCGAACTGGTCTGGATCGCCTACGGCACGCTGGCGTTGGTCACGGTGAAGTTGCTGTTCGAGGACTTGCGTCATGGCCATCCCGGATCGATCGCCATTTCCATCTTCCTTTATGCCGTGGCGTTGATTATTCTTCCTCGCATGACGCGGCTGGGCCGGCGGCGAACGTGATCCACGTTGGCTCTTTGCCGGTTTGTGATCTGGATCACTGACAGTAGTGCGCACATGCCCGAAAGTCAAAGGTTCTGTTCGCTTGCGGTGTTAGAACGGGTGCGTAAATTACGGCCCGAGAAAAACAGTACGGAGACTCCATGACCAAGAAGTTAGCGTTGCTCGCCTTCGTTCTCTTCCTCCTCGCTCTTACCCCTGCCTTGTCCTCGGCGCAGGACGCCGCCACCACCTTCAAGGGCAAGTGCGCCATGTGTCACGGCCCCGATGGCAGCGGCAAGACCGCCATGGGAGAAAAGTTCAACATCCGTGACCTGCGATCCGCCGACGTACAGAAGCAAACCGATGCCGAACTCGTCCAGATCGTTACCAAAGGCAAGAACAAGATGCCGCCCTACGACGGCAAGCTCACCAAAGAGCAGATCGACCAGCTGGTCGCCTATGTAAGGGAGCTTGGCAAAAAGAAGTAGGTCGTGCTATCAAATCAGGGCTGAGAGAGCCGCAATGGAAAACCATACCGGAGCCGGAGTGAAGCCCGGACGCCGCCGCTTCGTCGAAGGGTTGCTTGGGGGCGGGCTGTTCGCGTCTGCCGTTTCCTTCCTCTACCCCGTGCTGCGCTACATCGTTCCTCCCACGGTCGCCGATTTGGGAGGCGACGAGGTGGTGGCTGCAAAACTTGGGGAAATGAAACCCAACAGCTCGAAGATTTTCCGCTTCGGCAGCCACCCGGGTCTGCTTCTTCTCACCGCAGATGGCGAATATCGCGCCATGTCGGCAACCTGCACCCACCTGAGCTGCACGGTGCAATACCGCAACGACCTCCACCAGGTCTGGTGCGCCTGCCACAACGGGCTCTACGACCTGGGCGGCCGCAACCTCTCCGGGCCTCCGCCGCGCCCTCTGGAAGCCTTCCAGGTACACCTGCGCGGCGACGAAGTTGTGGTCAGCCGGAAGCGGGAGGCCTGACGCTTGCTGATGCGCGTCCGCAATTGGCTTGACGAACGCTTCGGGTGGGACGAGCTCACCGCTCCCCTGCGGCACAAGACCGTTCCCATGCACAAGTTGTCGTACTGGTACTTCCTGGGCGGCATCACGCTGTTCCTGTTCGTCATCCAGGTGTGCACCGGAATCCTGCTGCTCCTGTACTACCGCGCCACCGCCAACGAAGCATTCGAAAGCGTGCAGTACATCATGACCCGCGTGCAGTTCGGATGGCTGGTGCGCTCCATTCACTCCTGGGCCGCCAACTTGATGGTCTTCACGGCCATCGCCCACATGTTCAGCGTGCTGTTCCTGCGTGCCTACCGCAAGCCGCGCGAACTCACCTGGGTCAGCGGCATGATCCTGCTCTTCCTGGTCATGGGTTTCGGCTTCAGCGGCTACCTGTTGCCCTGGAACACGCTCGCCTTCTTCGCCACTAAGGTCGGAACAGAAATCGCCGGGCAGGTCCCGCTCATCGGCAAGCACCTGGTGATCTTCCTTCGCGGCGGCGAGGAAGTAACCGGCGCCACCCTGACGCGCTTTTTCGGTTTTCACGTAGCCGTTCTGCCGGGAATCACCACGCTTCTATTGCTGCTGCACCTGGCCATGGTGCAGAAGTTCGGCATCAGCGTTCCACCTGGCGTCGAAGAACAGTGGAAAGCGAATCCGGCGCAGGCCCGGGCGATGAAGTTCTTCCCGAACTTTGCCCTGCGCGAGTTGATGGCCTGGTACATCGCCCTGGGCGTGCTCGGCGCCCTGGCGGCGCTTTCTCCCTGGGGACTCGGAACCAAGGCCGATCCCTTCGCGCCCGCGCCCGCCGGCATCAAGCCCGAGTGGTATTTCCTGTTCATGTTTCAGACGCTGAAGCTGATTCCAGCCAAAATCGGGCCCATCGATGGCGAAATCCTTGGCATCCTGGTGTTCAGTCTGGCGGGAGCCATCTGGTTGTTGCTTCCCTTCTTCGGCGGACTCGGACGCGGACGCGCTCATCGCTGGATTCTCGGCTTGGGCTTTTTTGCGGTTGCCTACATGGTGACGATGACAGTTTATGGATACGTGGCGAAATAAGCGGCTGGCTCGCGGCGCGTGGCCCTTCCTGGCGGCCCTGCTGATCGCAGGTCTCGCTCGCGCTGAGCAACCCAACAGCTGCGTCGAGTGCCATTCCGCGCTCGATCCCCCACAGCAGGTTACGCAGGAACAGTTCGCCCAGGACATCCACACGCAAAAAGGACTCACCTGTGCCAGTTGCCACGGCGGCGATCCCACCAAGAGCGACCTGGATGCCATGAGCAAGTCGGCTGGCTTCCGCGGCAAGCCCGCCCGCAAAGACATTCCCGCCCTCTGCGGCAAGTGCCACTCCGACGCCGCTTACATGCGACAGTACAACCCGTCACTCCGCACCGACCAGTTCGCTCAGTATCAGACCAGCGTGCACGGAAAATTGCTGGCCAAGGGTGACACCAAGGTCGCCGTCTGTATTGACTGCCACGGCGTGCACGGCCTGCGCCCCGCCAGCGACACCCGCTCCAAAGTTCATCCCACCAATGTGGCCCAGACCTGCTCCCGTTGCCATGCCGATCCCGCGCACATGAAGGGATACTCCATCCCGACTGATCAATATGCCGGCTACAGCGCCAGTGTGCACCATGAAGCGCTGGCCGTCCGCGGAGATTTGAGCGCGCCCACTTGCACCACCTGTCATGGCAATCACGGCGCCGCTCCTCCGGGAGTGGGCACGGTGCAAAATGTCTGCGCCACCTGCCATGTGTTCCAGGCACAGTTGTTCGAAAAGAGCCCGCACAAGGCAGCTTTCCAGGCCGCCTCGCTGCCGGGGTGTGTGACTTGCCATAGCAACCACCGCATTGCCCACCCCACCGACGCCTTGTTGGGCACCGGCGCGCAATCGGTCTGCACCAACTGCCACACCTCGGGCGACGCCGGCTACGAGGTGGCCGACCAGTTCCAGCAGCAAATCGCCCATTTCGAAACCGCGGTGAGCAACTCCGACGAAATCCTGAATCGCGCTGAGTCGGACGGAATGGAAGTCAGCCAGCCGCGGCTGGAGCAGGATCAGGCGCGCGATGCCCTGACCAAAGCTCGGGTCACGGTCCATAGTTTCAACATGGTTCGCTTGCAGGCGGACATCCTGGCGGGTTTGAAGATCACCGACAAGACCTACCAGGACGGCAAAGCAGCCTTGTCCGAGCGTGATTATCGCCGCAAGGGATTGGGGATCTCGGTGTTTTTCATCGTGGTGGTTCTAATCGGGCTGCGGCTCTACATCCGCCGCATTGAGCGCGGGCAGAGCGCGTAAGAGCTGGTTGAAAACCCCCTGAATTGTCATCCCGAGCGGAGCGAGGGATCTGCAGTTGGCTGGAAGTGGAGAAACTCTGGCGGAGAGAGTGGGATTCGAACCCACGTTACCCTTTCGAGTAAACACGCTTTCCAAGCGTGCGCCTTCAGCCACTCGGCCATCTCTCCGGCGCCTTCTGAAGCGGCTATTCGATTCTAGCAGCTACCTGGAGTCCACGATTCTGAGAACTGGGAACCGGGAACTGAGAACTCGACGCGAACAGACGCGAACCACTAGCCACTAACCACTGCCTTCCCCCAACTGCTGCGCCAGGTAATTCTCATACGTCATCTCTTCGATGGCGTGCAGCTGCCCTTCCAGGTAGTCGATGTGGTGCTCTTCATCCACCAGGATCTTTTCCATCAGCTCGCGCGAGCCATTGTCGCCGGCGGCCACGCTGGCCTTGATGCCGTCGTTCAGCCGCTTCACCGCGGTGTATTCGAGTTGCAGGTCGTTCTCAAGCTGCTGCTTTAGCGTCTGCCCAATATTGATCTTGAAATAGTCGGTGATGTTCGGGGCTCCATCGAGCAGCAGGATGCGTTCCATCAGAACTTCCGCATGCTGCATCTCTTCGATGGACTCCTTGCGCGTGTGCTTGGCCATTTTCTGGTAGCCCCAGTTCTCGCACATCTCGGCGTGCAGGAAATACTGGTTGATGGCCGTCAGTTCCGCTTTCAGCACTTCATTCAGAATGGCAATAACTTTCGCGTCGCCTTTCACGGTTTGCCTCTCAAGGATAGAAAATTAGCGCGCCTGAACACTCTCCCCACGCACGCAGCGCGGCTTGGAGAATCAGTGGCGAGTAGAGATTGTACTAGAAGAAGGAAATCAGGAACGCGATCCCGAAGCGGCAGCGGCGGCCGCCTCGGTCGCGGCTCCGTTGGTCGGCTCGGCCGGTTTGGCCGGCGGTTCGCTCTGCGCCACGCGATGATTCAAGCAATACAGTGCCAGTTCCAGCCGGTCCGCTACCCCCAGCTTGTCGTACACCTTACGCAGATAATTCTTGACGACCTGTTCGGTCGTGCCCACGCGCAGGGCGATTTCTTTGTTCTTCATGCCCTGGGTCACGCAGGAGACGATCCGCGACTCCTTGGGCGTGAGCTGCACTTTGGGACGCGACCCTGCGGGGCGCAGGCCCTGCGTCCGGAATGCTTCCAGCACCCATCCGATGGCCCTGCTTTCCAGCCACGGTTCGCCCTGGGCCACTTTCCGCAGGCAATCCACCAGCATCTCCGGCTCCACTTCCCGGGAAACGATGCCGTGCGCGCCGCGCCGGAACAACTCCAGCGTCATCTCCTGATCCGGTTCCTGCAGCACCACCACCAGATGGCTCTTGACGTTCTGCCGGAGCAGATCGGAAACCGCATCGGCCGGGTTTGGCGTCAGGGCTGCTTCAAAGATCAGGATGTCGGCGGAAAATTTTTGAATGGCGGCGATGGTCTGGGCCAAGGTCTCGGCCTGGCCGACAACTCGGACGTCATCTTCGAGCGCGAAGATCTTGCGCAGGCCCGCGCGAAAAATGGCCTGGCTATCCGCCACAATTACGCGGATCGTGCCTTTGCCATCCTCTGGCTGCAAGCCTTCGCTTTGCTCTACGCTGACAGGAGTGCTTCCCATCGTCCCCTTGGCTCCCTACTTGCGCTCGAACCGGTACTCGTCGATGACCACGCCTACACCGCGCCGGCCACCGTCCTCCTGAAAACTGCGTACCACCCGGCCCCGGCAGTCCACCTGAACGTCGGCCGCCGCGCCCACCACATCGGCGGGCAGCGAGATCGTGAAGTCCACAGCCGAGCCCACCGGCACATCGGCATCCATGCGGAACAGAACGCCGTTGGCCGAGATGTTCTGCGTCTCCGCGATCTTTCCGTCCACTCCCGACTTCAACGCCACCGGGAGCTTGATCGGAAAGCGCGGCGCGCCCTGCACATCGGTGTATCCCTTGCGGCTTTTGCTCACTTCCGTCACGGTTTCTTTGCCTCCGTCAGACACGGTTGCGACAACCTTCTTTCCCGCTGGTGCCGCCTCCGGGTCGAGCGGTGTACCCATTTCAGGGCGAGATTACACCCCAGCATCGCACTCGCAAAGTTACGGAAGTCATGGAACGGAAGCGGCGAAGTGCCAGTAGTACAGGGACTTACGGGAATACCAGAAACACTGTATCGGCGGTCACAGCGGGAGTTGGGCCCGAGCACTTAGCATTTAGCACTTAGCAGTTGGCTTGGAGCGCATTATGAAAGACTTTCGCGATTTGCATGTGTGGGAAAGAGCTCACAGACTCACCCTAAACCTCTACACCCTGACCGCCAGATTCCCCCGGGAGGAACTGTACGGCCTGACAAGCCAGATTCGCAGATGCGGAGTTTCCATCGGCGCGAACATCGCCGAGGGCTGCGGGAAGACAGGCAACAACGAATTTCAGCGTTTTCTTCAGATTGCGGCCGGTTCCGCAAGCGAATTGGACTACGAATTGTTGCTGGCCAAAGACCTTGGCTATTTGGTCACCGCCGAATACGCGAAGCTTTCAGACGAACTCTCGCAGATCCGGAAAATGCTGAGCTCTCTACTGCGAAAAGTTCAAATGGACCGAAAGGGCTAACTGCTAATTGCTAAGTGCTAATTGCTAGCGCATCCCCGGCGCCGCCACCGCCAGCGGAACCTTCTTTCGCGACACATCCAGCAGGAACCGGCCACTCTGCAAATGATCCCCATCGCCGTCGCCATCAGCGGGATCCGTCCACACGCCGCCGATTTCGACTTTGTTCTTGCCCGGCCCAGCCATCTTGGTCGGCACGCGCCGCTGCTTGTCAACGTACGCCTTGATCACCTGGGTCGCCAGTCGCGCCGCCAGCTTCCCGTGCTCGCCGCCTTCGAACAGCACAACTACGATGATGTCCGGGCTGCGCCGCGGCGTAAATCCCACGAACCATCCGTTCTGAGCGAAATCTTCGTCGTTCTTGTGCTTCGCACGCAGAGCCAGTGAAACAATCTGCGCCGACCCGGTCTTCCCCGCGATATCGATTCCCGGCACGTGCGCCGAAGGAGCGGTACCTTCCGGCAGCACCACCCGCGCCATCGCGTCGGTGATTAGATTCCATCCGCTGGAATCAATCGGAATGTTCTTCACTTCCATATAGCGCTGCACCTCGACGTAGCCCTCGGGCAGCCCGGTCGGGTTGACGACATGCGGCACTACCAGGCGGCCGTCCATCGAGACCGCAGCCACCGCGCGCATCAACTGCACCGGCGTGATCGTCACCGCGCCCTGGCCGATGCCAACAGAAATCGTCTCCCCGGCAAACCATTTCTGCTTGAAATTGCGGATTTTCCATTCTTCCGAAGGCATCACGCCACTCACTTCGTTGGGCAGATCAATACCCGTCTTCTGCCCCAACCCCAGCGTGGTTGCGTATTTTGCGATGCGGTCGATGCCAAGTTTTTCTGCCAGCGTGTAAAAGAAGACGTCGCAGGACTGATAAATCGCTTTCTCCAGATCAACCGCCCCGTGTCCGCCTTTCACCCAGCATCCGAATCGCCGCCCGTAAAACGTCGCGCCGCCATTGCAGTGCACATTCAGGGTCGGGGCAATCCCTTCCTGCCATCCCGCGACCGACATGATGACCTTGAACGTAGAGCCGGGCGCGAGCTGCGCCTGGATCGCTTTGTTCAGCAGCGGCTTGTCCTGATCGGTGACCAGCTTGTTCCACTCCTCCTTCGAAATCTTCACCGCGAAGTCGTTGGGATCGAACGTCGGCCGGCTCACCATCGCCAGAATTTCACCGGTGCGTGGATCCATCGCCACGATCGCGCCATTCTTCCCTTCCAGCGCCTGTTCCGCCGCGATCTGCAAATCCAGGTCCACCGACAGCTTCAACTGTTTGCCCGGTTCCGCCGGAGTCTCATCCAGGCGTCCCATCTCACGTCCACGGCTGTCGACAATCGCTCGCCGCGACCCGTTTTTCCCCATCAGGAGGTTGTTGTACTGCTTCTCCACGCCGCTCACGCCCACCACGTCACCCGGGTTGTAAAGTTCGAACTGCGGCTGGTTGAGCATGTCTTCGGTGACTTCGCCCACGTAGCCGATCATGTGCGCCATGAAACCGTTGCGCGGATACAACCGCCGGTGCGCCATGATGGTATCCAGTTCCGGCAGTTCATTCTTGTGCGACTCGATGAACGCCAGCTCATCCGGGGTGATGTCTTCCTTCAGAAAAATCGGCTGGTATCGCGGCAGCGAAGCGAAGCGCCGGACGCGTTGCCGCACTTCTTCCGGGCTCATATGCAGACCCTGCGCAATCAGGTCCGCGTCGGCGTTCAGGTCGCGTGAGGAATCGCGCAACAGCAGCGCGGAAAACGACGGGTAGTTGTCCACGATGATGCGGCCTTCGCGATCCAGAATCTTTCCGCGAGGCGCGAGAATCGGCACGTTGCGGATGCGGTTCATCTCCGCCAGCAGCGCGTACTTGTCGCTCTGCATCACCTGCAGACGCCACAACCCATACGCCAGCACCAGAAAGATGCACAGGATGATGTACTGCACGGCGGTGAGACGGATGGCGGAGACTTTTTCTTCGCGGCCGAACATCAATCCTCAGATCCCAGGCGCACGCGGCACTGCCGGCGCGAGCAAAACCGTTTGTTCCCGGAAGGTTAACTGCATTGTAACGCGCTTCCCGGCCGGCCCAAAATATTGCAACGATAACGAAAGTTTTTGACTCCAATCGCTTGCAGCCGGAAGCTGCTACGCCCGCCCGGCCATGTCCGACTGTGGTTTGCAACCCGCATCCCCGCAGGCAACAATTAAGGTGAGACTGACGTCTTACTTATTTAACCCACTCCGGCCGCGGCAGTTAAGATCTTTTCAGGCCCGCTTCTCGAGACGGACAAACGAACTCAATGCGGATTCGCTCCTTCATCATCGCCTACGCGCTCGTGCTGGCCATTCTGCTGTTCGCCGACCGCCGTCCCGGTTCGGGGCAGGAGAATCGCTATTCTCACGTGGTCGACCTGACCGGAGCCCAGAACCAGGATCGCGCCGCCGCTAAGCCATCGGCTGCTACCCGCATCATTGCCCCGGCCGCGCTTATTCCCGGAACCTGGTCCGCTGGCCAGATTCCCGCTGAGCGCCTCATCGCACCTCTCGTGGTTATGGATGTGAAGACGTTGCCGGAGCAAACCTCGCAGATCACTCTCGACGAAATCGCCGCCTGGGAATCGCGCCACGGCGTGATTCCGCAGGGGGCCGTAGTCGCGATCCGCCGTGTAGACGCCGTCAACGCGTCCACCGTTGCCCCGCTGCCCATCACCGCCGACGCCGCTCAGTTCCTCATGGATGCCCGCTACGTGCTCGGTTTCGCAATCGAGTCGCCGACCGACTTGACTTCCGACCGCGCGCTCGCGCGCCAACTCGCCCTGCACGGAAACTACGTCGTCGAAGGTGCAACTCGTCTTTCTTCGATCCCTGAAACCGGTTCTCTCGTGATCGTCGCCCCCATTAAGAACAAGAACGCCGCCGAAGCCTCCGTTCGCATCCTCGCCATGGTGCGGTAAAGCAGTCGCTGGTGGCTAGTTGCTGGTCGCTAGTCTTAGTAACGCCGGCGCCTCGCCGGCTGTCTCGCGGGCACCCTGCCCGCGCTCCGCTCGCTGTCAGCCCACATCCACAGCACAACACAATTGCCTTCGCCTGTCTGTTAACGACTAGCGACTAGCCACCAGCGACTAGCGACTTTTTCTGCACCACGCTCCGCTCCGAAATCATCTACTCCCGCTGAGGCGACTCCATGACCGACCCGCGCTATCCAATCGGCAACCGCTGAGGCGACTCCATGACCGACCCGCGCTATCCAATCGGCAAATTCTCTTTCGACGGCCGCCTGACAGCAGAGCAAAAGCAGCACTACCTTGGCGATATCGAACAGACTCCGGCCCGGCTGCGCGCCGCTGTCCGCGGGCTTTCCGATCAGCAACTGAACACGCCCTACCGCGAAGGCGGCTGGACGGTGCGCCAGGTCGCGCATCACGTACCCGACAGCCATATGAATGCCTACATCCGCTTCAAGCTCGCCCTCACCGAGGACGAGCCCACCATCAAGCCCTATCTGGAAGATCGCTGGGCCGAATTGCCGGAGTCCAGGCAGGCCCCCATTGAGGTCTCGCTCGCGCTACTCGATTCCCTGCACCAGCGCTGGACAATGGTTCTGCGGAATATCACAGACGAAGACTGGAAACGTACCTTCCGCCATCCGGAACTGGGCACGATGTCGCTGGAAAAAACTCTCGCTCTCTATTCCTGGCACGGACGCCATCACCTAGCCCACGTCACGACTTTGCGGGAAAAGATGGGATGGTAAGGTCGCAGGAAAGCAGGTTGCAGGTTGCAGGTTGCAGGTTGCAGGTTGCAGGTTGCAGGAAGTAAACAAATCAAAGGATCAGGTCGTCAAGGGGAAACGCGATTCGCATCATTCGCCGATGCCGAAGAGACACTCGGTTTTCCTGCCACCTGCCACCTGCGACCTGCCACCTTCTCTAAGTCAGCCCCACTTCCCACAGCAAATAACTCATCGTCTCCCGCATCACCGCCGCGAATCTCTGCCAAAGCGACCGCGGCCGGGACTCCGGACGCGGCGCCACTTCCGCCTGTACGCCCTCATGTTCCAGCAACGCGCGGATGCGGAACACGTGATACGCATCGCTCACGGCAATGCAGGTGTGCATGCCGTTCGCGCGCATGATGTTCGCTACCCGCCCCGCCGACTGCGCCGTATCCGAACTCTGCGTCTCCGCGATCAGACTCTGCTCCGGGATACCGCGTCGCAAAAGGTAATCCCGGCCGACACCGCCCTCGCTGAAGTCCAGATCCTGGCCCGCGCCTCCGGTCGTAATCACCACCGGAGCCATGCCTCTCTGAAATAGATCAAACCCATGATCCAGCCGGGAACGGTACACCGGCGAGGGACGTCCGGCATACTCCGCCGCGCCAAACACAACAATGGCGTCAGCTTTGCGTGCTGGTGTTTCCCCCGCCGCGCCTACGATGCGAAATCCCGTTACACCCACAAACAACAAAAACGCGCCCACGGCAGCCAGCAAAAACAGCAGCCAGGGACGTTGTCGTGACTTTTCTTCGTGACGTGGGCTGCGATCGTCCGCCATCGCTCAGGACAGAGCTTCTACAATTTCTTTCGCAGGAATCGCGCCTTCCCGCAGGATCTGCCAGGACTCGTCCTTGTTGAAGTGTACGATCGTGGACAATGCCGCCCGCGGCGACGCGCCTCCGTCCACAATGAGCGAAATCCGATCCTGCAGCTGATCGCGCACCTGCTCCGCCGTGGTACATTCCGCCGCCCCGCTCAGGTTCGCTGAAGTGGCCGTGATCGGAATTTTCGCCGCCCGCACTACCGCCAGCGGAATCTCCGCCGCCGGCACGCGCAACGCGACGTTGCCCGTATTCGCCGTCACCTTCAGTGGCAGGTGCGACGCCGCCGGCACAATCATCGTCAGCGGCCCCGGCCAGAACCGCCGCGCCAGGAGGTGGAAATCGTCCGGCAGGGGACCAGCGATCTCCTCCGCTTGGTCCACGTTCTCGATCAGCAGAGAAAGCGGTTTGTGCCGCGACCGCGACTTGATCTCATACACCCGTTCTACCGCTCGCAGATTGAAAGGATCGGCGGCCAGCCCGTAAAAAGTGTCGGTGGGCATGCCCAACACCTTCCCCGCCTGGATTTGTTCGGCGGCATATTTGACCAGCGATGCTTCCGGGGTTTCGGGGTGAATTTTCAGGATTTCCGCGCGCACACATTTCCTTCCTGATGGTCGGCGTAAACAGTGAAATGTACCATACTACGAGTTTCCACCGCACCCGAACCCATGGCTCGTATTATCCTGATTTTGGAACGAACCTATGAAGCAGGACGCGAAGGCCGTGCAAACTACAGTTTCAGACAGCCGTCTGCGTCCACTCGCCGGCCGCCACAATCCGCGGCTGAAAGCGCTGCGCCTCGCCTTCCGCCGCGGCGAACTCACGCCCGCGGGCGAGTGCGCCATCGAAGGGGTCAAGTTGGTCGAAGAAGCCCTGCGTAGCGGACAGCGCCTCAGTTGCGTATTCTTCAGCGAATCCGCCCGCCCGCTGGCCGAAAAGCTTCTGCCCCAGCTCAACGCCCGCACTGAAACCCACATCCTGCCCAACGCGCTCTTCAACTCGATCGTTCCCAGCGACGCCCCTCAGGGTGTGGCTGCCCTCGTCAAATGGCACGCTTTTTCTGCCGGCCAACTGTTGGAGCGCTCCTTGTCCCGGCCCATCGTCGTCGCTGCCGGCCTGCAAGACCCCGGCAACCTCGGTACCATCTTCCGCTCCGCCGAAGCCTTCGGCGCCGCCGGCATTTTCCTGTCGGAAGGAACTGTCAGCCCCTTCAATGCGAAAGTTCTGCGCGGCTCGGCGGGATCGATTTTCCGATTGCCGTTCCTTCAGATCCCCTCCGGTGAACTGATCGCGCTGCTGCGCCAGCGCCGCGTGCGCCTGGTCGCAACTTCCTCGCACAAGGGGACTTCCCTGCCCGAGGCGAACTGGACTCTCCCTCTCGCAATCTTCATCGGCAACGAAGGCGCCGGCCTCCCTCGCGACCTCATGCATCACATGGACGAAACCATCGTCATCCCACAGGCCGCGCAAGTGGAATCGCTCAACGCGGGCGTGGCAGCGAGTATTGT
>JACQDD010000229.1 GCA_016201265.1 Terriglobales bacterium
CTGCGACCTGCGACGCTGCCTCTTCCACTTTCCCGCGATTTCATTTCTAATGCTCCCGCTATGCTTCGCAAACTTGTGTGGTTGGGCCTTCCACTGTTCTCCCTGGTGCTGTTCGCCGCCGACAACGATACCGACCGGTTGATTCAGGAAGCACTCAAGCCGTCTCCCCTCGAAGCCAATCTTCGCAGGCTGACCGATGAAATCGGCGGACGGGTTCCGGGGACTCCGGCGATGCAGCGCGCCGTGGACTGGGGCGTGGCGGCATTCAAGGAGGCGGGCGCGGACAGCGTACACACCGAGGAGTTCACGATCCGGCAATCGTGGGCGGAAGGGGCAACCTCGGTGACGGCGGCCACGTATGCGGGGACGACTTTCCCTGTCCGTGCCGTGTCGACAGCGTGGGCGCCGGCGCTGGCAGCCGTCAAACATGTGCCCATCATGGATGTGGGCCAGGGCAGCGAAGCCGAGTTTGCGAAAGCGGGAGACGTTTCCGGCAAGCTGCTGCTGGTACATACCAGGGTTTTGGCGAACTGGGCCGATCTTTTTTGGGAGTACGAGCAGGCGCCGGGCGTGATCGCACTCGCCGTCAAGGGGAAGGCGAAGGCAATTGCGTTCATGGCGACGCGGGAAAACGACATTCTCTACCGGCACACCAATGCCGTGTTCGGGGAGATCGACCAGTTGCCGATGGTGATCGTGGCGCGCGAGGACGGCGAGCGGATCGCCCGCCTGCTGGGGTCGGGGAACCCGGTGTGGGCGGATGTCGCAATTCCCAACCGGATCGGTGGTCCCATCAAATCTCGGAACGTCGTCGCTGAAATCCGCGGCAGCGAGAAGGCGGATGAATTTGTCGTACTCGGGGCGCACCTGGATTCGTGGGAGCTTGGCACCGGGGCGCTCGACAACGGCTGCAATGCCGCGCTGGTGATTGACGCGCTGCGTGCCATCAAGGCGTCGGGGTTGAAGCCACGACGGACGATGCGCTTTATCCTGTTTTCCGGCGAGGAAGAAGGACTGATCGGCTCGCGCATGTACGCGGCCGATCACCGCAACGAGCTTGATAAGGCCGCGGGGGTAGTGATCTTTGACGCTGGAAGCGGCAAGACGACTGCGTTTTCGACCGGGGGCCGCAAGGACCTGGTTGCGGCGGCCCAGCCACTGGTCGCGCCACTGGAGCAGTTCGGCGCCGCCAAACTGATTCCGACGGCCGAATCGGGTACGGATCACTTCGATTTCATGCTGGAAGGCGTGCCCACGTTTGTGGCTGAACAAGACGAAGCCAATTACCTGGTGAACTACCACGCGACGTCAGACACATACGACAAAGTTGACTTCCCGCAGCTCAAAAAGCACGTGGCCGAAGGCGTTGCGTTCAGCTTTGCCCTGGCGAATGCCCCCGAGCGTGTTGGCCCGCGCCTGGACCGGGCGCAGATTGAGCAGACCATGCATGAGACCCATCTGGATGAGGAGATGAAGGCGATGGGGATGTGGGAGGAGTGGGCGAGTGGGAAGCGGGGAAGGGAGAAGTAGGTCAGAAGCAGGTCGCAGGTCGCAGGTCGCAGGTCGCAGGTCGCAGGTCGCAGGTCGCAGGTCGCAGGTCGCAGGTCGCAGGTCGCAGGTCGCAGTGTATTGAAGCCAACTGCGGAGTCAATATCTCCCAAGGTGACACCAGAATGGTGGTCGCGTGAGCCTCTCCTGCCACCTGCGACCTGCCACCTGAGTTCTGCTATGTCGTAAGATTCTTCTGTGTTCCTCTTCTGGATTCTTTTCAATCTGTTCGTGCTGGCGATGCTGGTGCTCGATCTGGGCGTGCTCAATCGCCGATCCCACCGCGTTGGTTTTCGCGAAGCGCTTGCCTGGTCGGGAGTTTGGATCTCGCTGGCTGCGGCCTTCGCCGTTTGCGTCTTCTTCTGGATGGGACGGACCACTGCCCTGGAGTTCGTTACCGGGTATGTGATTGAGCTCTCGCTCAGCGTGGACAACCTGTTCGTGTTCTTGGTGATCTTCCGCTATTTCAAGGTGGCCGGCGAGCAGCAGCACAAGGTCCTGTTCTGGGGGATCGTAGGCGCGCTGATCATGCGCGGATTGTTCATCCTGGCGGGCGTGACGCTGATCCGGCGTTTCGACTGGATCACCTACCTGTTTGGAGCGATGCTGGTGTACTCGGGTTACAAGTTGCTGCGGCAAGGGGAAACGGAGATTCATCCGGAGAAGAACCCGGTGCTGCGTCTTTTTCGGAAAGCGTTTCCGGTCACGCACGACTATGAGGGGGGCAAATTCTTTATCCGCCGTCCCGGACTCTATGCCACACCGCTATTCGTTGTGCTGCTGGTGATTGAAACCACCGACGTGCTGTTCGCGGTGGATTCGATTCCGGCGGTGCTCGCGATCACGCTGAATGCGTTCATCGTGTACACGTCGAATGTCTTTGCCATTCTCGGGCTGCGCTCGATGTACTTTGCGCTGGCCGGGATGATGGAACTGTTCCACTATTTGCACTACGGATTGTCGCTGGTGCTGATTTTTGTCGGCATAAAAATGCTGGGGGTGCACTATTTCCGGATCCCTACGGCGTGGGCGTTGGGGATCGTGATCGGAATGCTGGCGGCGTCGGTGGTGGCGTCGCTGCTGCGGCCGCGGACGAAAACAGCCTAGCTATCGCCGGCGAACTTCTTTATCACCGGGGACACAGAGGGCACAGAGGAACTCGCAACCCCTGCGATCTCAGAAATTCTCGACGTCTCGGCGGGGTGTCACTGGAATGAAATCTTCTCGCCGCGCATAACGGAGTGCTTCAGGAATTTGGCATCGTCGTGAGAGGGGTAGTCGGTGCGATAGTGGCCGCCGCGGCTCTCTTCGCGGGCCAGCGCCGAACGGGCCACGAGCAGGCCGGAGGTCAGGATGTTGCGGGCTTCGAATGCGCGGCGGGTGCCGGGATGGGCCGCGCGGCGCTGGAGAGGCTGCAATTTTTCAAGCGCTTGCCGCAGGCCAGCGCCGTCGCGAACAACCCCCACCTTGTTCCACATCACGTCGCGAACCTGGGAAATCAGATCCTCGATGTCCGAATCCACAGGGCCGTTGGACGATGCCGCTGGCTTCGGCTTCAGACGGAGGGGACTGCGTCGGAGGCGGTCGCGCATGGCTTGGCCGGCCCGCGCACCGTATACCAGTCCTTCGAGCAGCGAATTGCTGGCCAGACGATTGGCGCCATGGACGCCGGTGGCCGCGGCTTCGCCGGCGGCGTAGAGTCCCGGCAGACTGGTCAGGCCGGAGAGATCGGTGCGCACGCCGCCCATGGCGTAGTGCGCCGCAGGACGGATGGGAATCACGTCGGTGGTGATGTCAATGTTGTATTCCAGGCAAGTGGAATAAATGCGCGGGAAGCGGTGCCGGACGTGGTCGGAGTCGAGATGGGTGAGGTCGAGATAGACGACCGGGTCGGGGCTGCGGGTGACCTCGAGTTCGTGCACGATGGCGCGAGCCACGACGTCGCGGGGAGCCAGCGCTCCCAGCGGGTGGTACTTCGACATGAAGCGGTCCATCTCCATGTTGCGGAGGTAAGCGCCTTCTCCGCGTAGCGCTTCCGAAAGAAGAAAGCGCGGGGCGTTCTGCACATAAAGAGCGGTGGGGTGGAACTGGATGAACTCCATGTCGCTGACATCGGCGCCGGCGAGGTAGGCCATAGCCACGCCGTCTCCGGTGGCGACTTCAGGGTTGGTCGTGTTGCGGTAGAGCTGGCCCAGACCGCCGGTGGCGAGCAAGACGGCGGAGGCGGTGATGTGCTGGAGTTGTCCTTTGTCGCCGATTACGGATACGCCGACCACGCGGCCGTCTTCGAGCAGGAGGTCGGAGGACATCTCGAATTCCATGACGGAGATATTTTTCAGAGTTTTGGCTTTGGCGTAGAGAGCGCGCTGAATTTCGCGTCCGGTGGAATCGCCTTGCGCGTGCAGAATGCGGTTGCGGCTGTGGGCGCCCTCGCGGGTGAAGGCGAGCTTGGTGCCGTTGCGGTCGAATTGCGTGCCCCACTCGATCAGCTCTTCAATGCGGGACGGGCCCTCTTCGACCAGGACGTGGACGGCTTCCACGTTGCAGAGGCCGTCGCCGGCGACGAGCGTGTCCTGCAGGTGCAGGCTGACTTCGTCTTCGTCGCTGAGGGCGGCAGCAATGCCTCCCTGGGCGTAGTGCGTAGCCGAGTCGCGCACCTCGCGCTTGGCGAAGACGAGGACGCGGCCAGCGTCGGCGAGTTCGATAGCGGCGCGAAGTCCGGCGACGCCGGCCCCGACTACGAGGAAATCGCATTCGGTGGGAGTGGGTTTCATCAACGAAAAAATGGTACCACGTGCGTGTGGAACGAACATTCCTGTCCGCCCGAAGCTCTTAATGGCCGACCCTTCGCGGAGCGCAAGGTCGATGTGCTGCGTATCGTCGCAACAATGGCTCGGCTTGATCAGACCCGTGATTTTAGCGACGAGCTGATTTGTTGCTTGACTCTACAGTTAACTATAGGGTTTACAGTGGTCTTATGAAGATTGGCGAATTGGCGGAGCAGGTCGGGATGACTGTGCCGGCGGTCCGGTTCTACGAACAAGCTGGCCTGTTGCCAAAGCCGCCGCGCACCGGTTCGGGATACCGGGTCTACGGAACTTCAGACCTTCGTCGGCTGGAACTGGTACGGCACGCCAAGAATTTGGGCTTCTCACTCAAAGAAATAAGGCGGATTTTGCGCCTTCGAGAACAAGGTTCCTGTCCATGCGGAGAGGTCATTTCCATGCTGGAAAGACACCTTTCGAGTACCGATGAGCAGATTCAACGCCTGCGGCGATTTCGAGGCGAGCTAGCCAAAACGTTGGCAGAGTGGAAACACTCGCCCGATGATGCTGTGTCCGGCGAGGTCATCTGCGGCCTGATCGAACGCACGATGCGCCGTCAGAAAGAGGGACGAAATGGCACTTCAAAGAGGTGAGGTCTATCGCCGGCCGGATCGAGAGTGTGGCCGCGAGATAACGGTAACTGGCGGGGCTGCTCCCGGGAGGGGCGGCAACCAGAATCCCTGCTGCTGCGGAAAGGAAATGGTGCGGCAGTCATGAAGAAGCGCATGGTACTGGGCGTGCTGCCCGCAATTGGGGTATCGGCAATCCCAACTCTCGCGTGCCCGGCATGCCTGCCGGCGATCGCGTCAGTATTGGGTGCGATTGGGCTGACATTCTTGACCAACAGAGCATACCTCCTGTGGGTAAACCTAGTTGTGCTCGTGTTGGCTCTGACGATCCTGTACTCGAAGCGCCGAGCAAATGGGTACGTTCCGTTCCTGCTCGGGTTTGCAGGGGCTGTGGCAATCATGGTCGGCAAGTTCGCTGATACGGGACACGCACTTGCATGGTCGGGTTTGGCAGCTTTGATTCTTGCCTCCGCTCTGACAATGTTTGGTCGTGGAAGCGCTACGAAATGCAGCGCGTGTAGCAATGAGAGTTCAGTTGCGAAAGAGAGAACCAATATGGCAAAGAGAAAAGTTGAAGTCTTCAGCGCTGGATGTGGGGCATGCGACGAAGCGGTTCAGCTTGTCCGGAGCATCGCATGTCCCTCATGTGATGTTTCTGTGCTGAACATGAAAGACCCGAAGATCGCAGAGCGAGCCAAGGTACTCGGCATCCGTTCTGTTCCCGCCATTGCTGTAGATGGAAAGCTGGCGGCTTGCTGCTCGGGGCGCGGTGCGGACGAAACAGCGCTCCGGTCGGCTGGAATTGGACAGCCAATGTGAGGTCGACATGAAGAGAGTCGTGGTTTATTCCCAACCCGGTTGAATGTTCTGCAACCAAGCGAAAGAGTATCTTTCGCAAAAGAATGTCCAATTCGAGGACAAGGACATCACCAAGAATGCGCAGGCTTTGGAAGAACTGAAGAAGCTCGGATACATGACCACCCCCGTAGTTGTGATTGATCGGGCGGTGATCGTCGGCTTCGATGCCGAAAAGATTGATGCTGCATTGCGGTAGGCACATCCGCGAGGAACGACATTCTATTTTTGGCCGCCGAGATCGCAGAGGCCGCAGAGAAATTCAGGGAAAAACCATTCTTTGCCTCTGCGTGCTCTGCGATCTCTGCGGTTAATAGCCTTTGCCCGCCGGAAAAACGAGAGCCGCACAATTCTTACGCTATGATGAAAGTCCATGATTCGGATTCCCGTGGCTACGGCGTCGCGGTCGTATGAGGTGCTGCTGGGCAGCGGCCTGCTTGCGCATGCGGGAGAGCGTCTTGGCAAAATGCTGGGCAGCCGCCGCGTGTTCGTGGTCACTGTGGCGCCCGTACGGCGACGCTGGGGGAAGGTTCTTCTGCGGTCTCTGGCGGAATCAGGGATGCAGGCGGACGTCCTGGAGATGGCGGACGGCGAGCGCTTCAAGCGTCTGGCCACACTGGAGAAGCTGGCTGAGAAATTAGTCAAGCTGGGTGCGGATCGAGGGGCGGCGTTGATCGCGTTGGGCGGGGGCGTGGTCTGCGACGTCACCGGGTTCCTCGCTTCGGTCTACATGCGCGGGGTGGACGTGATCCAGGTGCCGACTACCGTGCTGGCGCAGGTGGATGCGGCGATCGGGGGAAAGACTGGAGTCAACCTGCGGTCGGGGAAGAATCTGCTGGGAACATTTCATCAGCCGCGGGCGGTACTGATTGACCCGGGTGTGCTCAGCACGCTTCCGTCGCGCGAATATCGCGCCGGGCTGTATGAGGCGCTTAAATGCGGCATCATCGGCGATGCCGACTTGTTCCGGCTTTTTGAAGACCGGCGGCGCGAAATTCTGGATCGAGATGCGGCCATAGTGGAGAAAGTGATTGCCGATTCGGTGCGCCTGAAGGCAGCGGTGGTGAGCGCGGACGAACGCGAGGGCGGGTTGCGGCAGGTGCTCAACCTGGGTCACACCATCGGTCACGCGCTCGAGGCTGAGACCCGGTACACACAGTTGTTGCACGGAGAAGCGGTAGCGTGGGGCATGATCGCGGCGACCCACATCGCGCTCGGCACGGGCAAACTGGACAGCGTGACGGCGGGGCGCATCACCAGCGCCATTCTTGGATTTGGGCGGCTGCCGCACATGAAGGTGCAGACGATGGGGGTGGTGAAACGTCTGCACTCGGACAAGAAGACGCGGCAGGGAGTGGTGCACTTCATCCTGCCGAGGGAAATCGGAAAAGTGGAGATTGTGAGCGATGTGCCGGACGCGATCCTACGGTCGGCGGTGGAAGAAATTCGGAAGCTGGCGGCGTGAGAGAAATGATCGAGGAGAGGAATAGCCGGATCGTGGGGGCGGTTCCGGCGGGCGCGCGCGACCGGGAGTCGGCGGCCAAGGCGGTGCAGGAGATGTTTACCTCCATCGCGCCGCGCTATGACCTGCTCAACCACGTTCTCTCGTTCAATACGGATCGAGTGTGGTGGTGGCGGGCGGCGCGGACGTTTGATTCCATTCTCAAACACCCTGATGCGCGAGTGCTCGACCTGTGCTGCGGCACCGGCGATATGACTTTTGCTCTGCGGCGCCGCACCAACTCCGGGAGCCCGCAGATTGTCGGAGCGGATTTTTCGCACGCCATGTTGCAGCGGGCGGCGGTGAAGGGAAGAGGGAGCACGCTGCGCTGGATCGAAGCCGACGCGCTCCGGCTGCCGTTTCCCGATGGGCATTTCGATCTGGTGACCGCGGCATTCGGGTTTCGCAACCTGGCGGACTACGATGCGGGACTGCGCGAGATGGTGCGGGTGCTTCGTCCGGGCGGGCAGTGCGGAATTTTGGATTTTGGCGAGCCGCGCGGGTTGATTGGGAAATTCTATCGAGTCTATTTCAAGAAGGTGCTTCCGGCGGTGGGGACAGTGATTTCCGGCGTGCAGGGGCCGTACAAATACCTGCCGGCGTCGGTGGAGCGGTTTCCGTCGCCGGAAGAGATGCTGGAGCGCATGCGGCAGGCGGGATTCGGGGAGGCTTCGTGGATGCCGTACACGTTCGGCGTGGCCGGGCTGTATCGCGGCGTCAAGAAAAGTCAAAA
>JACQDD010000037.1 GCA_016201265.1 Terriglobales bacterium
CTTCTGGCTGGCGGCGGGCGGTTCGATTCTGGCCGCCGATTTCGCGTTGAACGACGGAGTGGCCATCAGCATCGGCGGCGGATTTCACCACGCCTTTCCCGACCACGGCGAACGTTTCTCCCTGATTCACGACGTGGCCATCGCCATCCGCCGCATGCAGCGCGACGACAAAATTCGCACTGCCATGACGGTCGATTGCGACGTCCACCAGGGCAACGGCACGGCCGCTATCTTTGCCGGCGTGCGCATTCCCAGCGACCTGCTCCCCTCGGCCTCGGCTTCGCTGCTCAACCCCACTCGCCCGGCCAAAATGCGCAATGCCCACGCCGGGGACGTATTCACCATCTCTCTCCACCAGGAAAACAACTACCCGCCGTTCAAGCCGCCCTCGTCCATCGACGTAGACCTGCCCGACGAGATCGGCGATGAGGAATACCTGGCGTGGCTGGACAACGCGCTCAGCTCGGGACTGCGCCAGTTTCAACCGGACTTGCTGTGCTACATTGCCGGAGCCGATCCTTATCGCGAGGACCAGTTGGGCGGTTTGTCACTCACCATTGAAGGATTGAAGAAGCGGGACGAACTTGTCTTTCGGGTCGCCAAGGCGCGCGGCATTCCGGTGATGGTCACGCTCGCGGGCGGCTACGCGCGAATGCTGGACGACACGGTGACGATCCATTGCAATACAGTGGTCGCAGCGAAGGAAGTGTTTGGCACAACATAGGCACTTTCTCCACCTAGGGGTTTGCCAACGACCAACGACGAGCGACCGACGGCCCTCCATCCCCACTGCTAAAATAGATGTTTCACCTTATGTTCGAGAATCTTCAGGAAAAACTTCAGCGCGCCTTCAAGACCCTACGGGGGGAGGCCGTCCTCAACGAAGAAAACATTGACGAGGCGCTGAAGCAGATCCGTCTCGCGCTGCTCGAAGCCGACGTCAACTTCAAGGTCGTCAAGGATCTCATCGACCGTATCCGGGCGAAGGCCGTCGGCCAGCAGGTTATGACCGCGCTCTCGCCGGGCGAGCAAGTCATCAAGATCGTCCGCGACGAACTGGTCGAAACCCTCGGCAAAGATACCGCCAAGCTCAAGTTCGCCTCGCAGCCGCCAACGGTCGTCCTCATGGCCGGCTTGCAGGGTTCCGGCAAAACGACCACCTCGGGCAAGCTCGCCAACTGGCTGAAGAATGGCGGGCACCGTCCGCTGCTCGTCTCGGTGGACGTGTACCGCCCTGCAGCGCGCGAACAGCTCAAAGTTGTCGCGCAGGCGATCAAGGCCAACCTGTACGAAGGCCAGGTGGGTGAATCGAACACGGCGACCGTCGAGCGCCTCGCCAAAGAAGCGCGCCGCGAAGCGATTATCTCCGGCTGCGATGTGCTGATCGTTGATACGGCCGGCCGTCTGCACATCGACGACCAACTCATGGAAGAGATGCAGTCGCTCAAGCGGATGCTTAGTCCGCAGGAAATCCTGTTCGTCGCCGACTCCATGACCGGCCAGGACGCGGTGAAGTCCGCCGACGAATTCCACAAGAAGCTCATGCTTACCGGCGTCATTCTCACCAAGATGGACGGCGACGCCCGCGGCGGCGCGGCGCTTTCCATCCGCCAAGTTACTGGGCAGCCGATCAAATTCATCGGCGTAGGCGAAAAGTATGACGCGCTCGAGCCCTTCCACCCTGACCGCATCGTCTCGCGCATCCTCGGCATGGGCGACATTTTGTCGCTGATCGAAAAGGCTGAATCGCAGATCGACAAGAAAAAAGCCCAGGAACTCGCTACGAAAGCTCTCACGGGCGGCGGCTTCTCGCTCGAAGACTTCCGCGACCAGTTAAGACAAGTGCGCAAGATGGGCTCGCTGCAGAGCATCATCGGGATGCTGCCTTCGATTGGCGCATTTTCCGGCATGCAGAAAGCGGCCGACAAAGTGGACGAGAAGCAGATCAACCGCGTCGAGGCCATCATCAACTCGATGACCGGGTACGAGCGCGATCACCACGAAGTCATCAACGGCAGCCGCCGCAAGCGCATCGCCCGCGGCTCGGGAACAAGTGTCCAGGAAGTCAACAATTTGCTCCGCCAGTACGCCCAGATGAAGAAGATGTTCAAACAGATGGGGAAGCCCAGCTTCGCTCGGAGAATGGCGGGGATGAAGCTGCCGGGAATGTGAAAGACAGTTGTCAGTAGCCAGTGAATGGCGATGACAGTTGGGAGTTGCGGATCCCTGCGACGTACATCATCGATCGCGACGCAACGATCCTCTTCGCCTCCGCGAACGAGGACTACACGGAGCGACCGGAACCGCTGAAGGTGTTGGAGTTGCTTGAACGCGGCGCGGCCTAGCCAGCACAATTCATCACAATTTTGCTGTGATCAATAACCTTGCCGCTGCTGGAAAGAGCCTCCAAGCTGGCAGGAGGGCCCGTGGTGTAATGGGAGCACGCGGGTTCGAATCCCGTCGGGTCCACAGTCTTCCAGCTTTGGTAGGGAGGACTGTTTGGGGGCTCAGGACAGGGAGACCCCCTTCGGTAACATTGACTTTGCGTGGGCGGCTGGTGATAATTTCCTTGTAACTGGACAGGTTATGAAAGTTCCCGAGACCCGGACCCACGCGGTTCGGGTTTTCTTTTGGAATAATTCCGGCGCTTCAGACCCCATTTGCGAAAACCCCTAACCTCCGGCATAATAATGGTTTGTCTTAACCATGCCGGACTCTTCCGGACAAAGGACCGAAGTCTGTGTTAATGATTCGCCTGGCGCGCATTGGCGCGCGCAAACAGCCGTACTATCGTGTGGTGGTGATCGAGAAGGAGCGGGCTCGCAATGGCCGCCCGGTCGAGGTGGTGGGCACGTACAATCCGCGCACCAATCCGGCCAGTTTCGACTTGAAGCGGGAGCGCATTGCCCACTGGCTTTCGAAAGGCGCCCAGTGTTCCGAGCGCGTCAGGAAGCTGCTTGCCCTGCCCGTGCCGGCTGCGGCCGGCTCAGCCGCCTAGCCTCGTTCTCCAAACCACCGGCAGTGTGGTTCCGGGTCTTTGACCCGGAATGACCGGGTCAGAGACCCGGTTCTACACAAGCATCAGGAGCCCTAGATGACGGAGCAACCTGTCAGCGTGCGGACATTGATCGAGCACATTGCCAAGTCGCTCGTCGATGCCCCCGCCGAGGTCTTCATTGACGAGTACGAAGACGGCGACGAAACCGTCATCGAACTCGAAGTCGCCGAGGCCGACCTCGGTAAAGTGATTGGACGGTCCGGCCGCATTGCCCGCGCCTTGCGCACGGTGCTGAGCGCGGCGGGATCGAAGCAGGACAAGCGCTACGCGCTGGAGATTATTGAGTGACTCGGAGGAGAAGCAAATCGCAGCAGCAGACGCAGGCGACGAGTTCATCACCCTGGCACGGGTAGTCAAAACCCAGGGACGCCGCGGAGAAGTCGCTGTCGAGCTGCACACCGCTGCTCCGGACCGCTTCCGCGAAAGCATGCGGCTGTGGGCGCTCGGAAAAGACGGCCAGCGCAGTGAAGTTCAGGTAGAAGACCTGTGGCCGCACAAGGGCCTGCTGGTCCTGAAGTTCGAGGGCGTCGAGACGATTTCCGATGCCGAACTGCTGGTCGGCGCCGAGCTTCAGCTTCCGCGCAGTGAGCGCGCCGAACTCGAGCCGGGCTGGACGTTCCTCAGCGACCTGGTGGGATGCAAGGTGTTCGACGGTGAGCGCGAAATCGGCCCGATTGAAGACGTGACGTTCGGGGCCGGCGAAGCGCCGCTGTTGATCGTGAAAGGCGGAGCCAAGCTCCCCTACGAGATTCCGTTCGCGGAAGCGTACCTGGTAAAGGTGGACGTGGATCGGAAGCAGATCCGGATGCGGCTTCCGGAAGGATTGCTGGACGTGAATGCGCCGCTGACAAAGGAAGAAAAGGGGGAAACCGGTAGTTCGTAGTTCGGAGTTCGTAGCTCGCAGTCAAGATCAAGAGATTTCCGAACTACGAGCTACGAACTACTAACTACGATTCCGTGGTTCGCAAAATGAAGATCGATATCCTCACGATCTTTCCCGACTTCTTTCGCGGACCACTGGACTACGGCATTGTCCGGCGGGCGCGGGAAACCGGCCTGGCGGAAGTGAACATTCACGATCTGCGGAACTTTACGAAAGACAAGCACCGCACCGTGGATGACCGCCCATTTGGCGGCGGCGAAGGGATGGTCCTGAAGCCGGAACCGATCTTTGAATGTCTGGAGTCGCTCGGTGGTTTGGCGCCGCGCGCGGAGCGTGTAAGCGGAAGCGCGAGGCAGTCGGTGATTCTGCTTTCGCCGCAGGGCCGCAGGCTCGATCAGTCGCTTGCCGCGGAACTCTCGACGCTCGAGCGGATCGTTTTGATCTGTGGTCGTTACGAAGGCGTGGACGAACGCGTCGGCGAACACCTGGCCGACCGCGAAGTCTCGATCGGGGATTACGTGCTGAGCGGTGGTGAACTGGGCGCAGCGGTGATCGTGGATACGGTCACGCGGTTGATCCCCGGCGCGGTCGGAAACGAAGCGTCGACGCGCCAGGAATCGTTCACGGACCATCCGGAACTCAGGGGCGATGGCCCGAGTTCCACATGCGTTTCCGGCGGATTGCTCGACTATCCGCACTACACGCGCCCCGCGGATTTCCGCGGCATGGGTGTGCCGGAAGTGCTGGTGAACGGCAACCATGAAGACATTCGCCGCTGGCGGCGGAAGTCGGCGCTGGCCAAGACATTGCGAAACCGGCCGGATCTTCTGGAGCGCATCGCGCTGAGCGAAGAGGATCAGCAATTGTTGGAAGAGGCCAGGAGTCAGCACTAGGCTGGCCGAGAGTTCAGTAGTTTCAGGAAGGAAGAGATTATGTCGAACCTAATCATCGAAAAATTGCTGGCGAAAAGCCGCCGCACCGACATCCCGGAGTTTGGTCCCGGGGACACCGTCAAAGTTCAGGTCAAGATCAAGGAAGGCGACAAGGAACGCATCCAGGCGTTCGAAGGCGTCGTCATTTCCCGTACGCGCGGGCCGCAGGCCAGCTTCACGGTCCGCAAAATCAGCTTCGGCCAGGGCGTGGAACGCATTTTCCCCATCAACTCCAAGGTTGTCGACAAGATTGACGTCTTGCGGTCGTCGAAAGTCCGGCGCGCGAAGCTGTATTATTTGCGCGCGCTGAAAGGCAAGGCGGCACGGCTCCGCGAAGTGGAATAGCGATTTCCTTCACGAACCGGCGCTCGGACGAGCGCCGGATTTCCCCCAGCGCGCTCTGCGATCCCGCCTTCTCCAAATAAACTCCGCCCAACCACTTGCAAGCTGCCGCATCGTCGGCGAAGATGCTGGCATCCCGTGCCTTCCAAGTCCGAGAAAACGAAAGCGCTCTCGCCCGCGACCGCCAAGCTGCAGCTGCTGAAGAGGCTGCGTTGCACGCTGAAGTTTGAGAAGCAGGCATGGGCCGCGGGCGCGAAACTCGTCGCCGGAACGGATGAGGTTGGCCGCGGATCGCTGTTTGGCCCGGTGGTTGCCGCCGCCGTCATTCTTGACCCCGCCTATCGCATCCGCGGACTGCGCGACTCGAAGTTGCTTTCGGCAGAGCGCCGCGAGGAACTCGCGCCCCGCATTCGCGAACACGCGATTGCCTGGGCTATTGTGGCGGTCGATTCCGCTCGTATCGATCAGATCAACATCTATCAGGCGTCGCGACTCGCTATGTTGCAGGCGGTTCAGCAACTGGCGCCCGCCGCCGACTATTTGCTGGCCGATGCCGTCAGACTCGACTGCGATCTTCCCCAGCATTCCATCATTCACGGAGACGCTCTTTCCGCTTCGATCGCGGCGGCGTCCATCCTCGCCAAAGTCGAGCGCGACCGCATGATCTCGGCGTGGGATCCGGTTTTCCCCGTGTACGGCCTCGCGTCGAACAAGGGTTACAGTACGCCGCACCACATCGCGGCCCTGCGTGAGCATGGCCCTTCGCCGCTCCACCGCCAGTCTTTTGCGCCGGTGTGGGACGCACCGATCCCGCAGGAAGTGCTCGGCTTCATGCTCGCCGAACCGGTTGCCGAGCGGTGCACAAACGACGCGGAAGTCGCTGCTGCCGTGGCGGAGTCCTAGCCCAAACACGGTTTTGCTGCCGCAATTCCTCGATTCCGGCTAAAATCACGCCATGTTGCGAATGCTCGCAGTGACCGCTCATCCGGATGACGAAGCGGGCGCATTTGGTGGGAGCCTGCGCCTCTACAGCGATCGCGGAGTGGAGACATCCGTCATCTGCCTCACACCCGGCCAGGCTGCCACGCATCGCGGCAAGGCCAAGGATGATCACGAACTGGCTGCGCTCCGGCGCAAAGAATTCGCCGCCGCCTGCGCCATCCTCAATGTGAGCCGTGCTGCGGTGCTCGACTATCCCGACGGCCAGTTGCACCGCATTGAGATCCACCGAGTCGTTTCCGATCTGGTACGTCATATCCGTGAGTTTCGTCCACAGATCATGCTCTCCATGGGTCTGGAGGGGGCGATTACCGGCCACACCGATCACTCGATGGCTTCTGTGTTCGCAACCCTTGCCTTTCACTGGGCGGGACGCAACAATCGTTTTCCCGATCAACTCACGGACGGGCTGCAGCCGCACCGCGTGCAGAAGTTGTACTACTGCACTGCTCCCGCTTCCTTGCCCAATCGGCAGCCGATCTCTCTCCCGCCGGTGACGGCCCGTATTGAAATTGGCCGCTATCTGGAAACGAAAATCGCCGCCTTTCATGCCCATCAAACGCAGGCGCCGCTATTCCCGCTCTTTGACCTGCACGTTGCAAGACTTGGCAGTCCGGAGTTATTCCACCTTGCGGCCAGCGTTGCGCCGGGCGCCGTTCCCATCGAAACCGATCTCTTCGAGGGAGTCGAGCAGCAGCAGGCGGCGTGAAACTGGGCGGCAATGGCCCGCG
>JACQDD010000237.1 GCA_016201265.1 Terriglobales bacterium
CGGCAATGTTCGCGCGAGTGCCGGAGAGCATGTGGTCGATGCGATGCGAGATCGGCTGGCCGATGGTGACGTTCATACATGGCAGCAGGGTGACCGTCTCCCGGATCTCCTCGAGCACCTTCTGTTTACTTCGGCCCTGCATCTTCAGATTTACGTCGATTTCCGCCGACTCGACGCCCTGGACGTGTTCGTCCAGCTCGGCCCGTCCGGTACGGCGCGCCGTCGAAACCACTTCTGGCACCGACAGAAGAATTCGCTCCAGCGCACGCCCTAGCTCATCGGACTGGGCCAGGCTGGTGCCCGGAATGGTGACCGCACTGATGGTCAGCGTGCCCTCGTTGAAGTCCGGGAGAAATGCCCGCCCGAGGAATGGACCGCTGGCGACTGCCACAGCAAGCAAAACGACCGATGAGGCGATCACTACGCCGCTGTGATCGATGCACCAGGAAAGGACCGGCGCATAGGCAGCCTTTATCTTTCGGACCAACCAAGGCTCGTGCCCTCGCAAAATGGTCTTGGCCCGTGGCAACAGGAAAGAGCACAGAGCAGGCGTGAGGGTCAGGGCGACGATCAGCGAAGCGAAAAGCGCGACCACATAGGCGAAACCAAGTGGATGGAGCAGTCTCCCCTCGACACTGCTCAAAAAGAACAACGGCAGGAAGACCAAACCTACGATCAGCGTGGCAAAGACGACCGATCCGCGAATCTCGCTGCTGGCCCGGTAAATCACCTCTAGCGCGCTTAGCCGTTCGGTCTCGGGCAGTTGGGCGTTCAGCCGCAGCCGCCGCACGACGTTCTCAACATCAATGATGGCATCGTCGACCAACTCACCAATGGCGATCGCGAGCCCGCCAAGGCTCATCGTATTGATGCTTAGCCCCAGCCATTTCAATCCAAAGACGGCAGCCACCAGGGACATGGGAATCGCCAACAGCGTGATGCAGGCCGCACGAACGTTCACGAGAAACAGCAGGACGACCGCGATGACAAGAAGACCACCTTCCAGGAGGGCCGCTCGAAGGTTGTCGAGCGCGCGTTCGATGAAATCGGCTTGCCGGAACACTTGACGGTCAATCTGCATTCCCGCCGGCAGGGTTCGCTGGATGTCATCCAGCGTCTGGTCGAGCGTTCGGGTCAGGGCGAGCGTGTTCGCTCCTGGTTGTTTCTGAATGCCGAGAATGACCGCCGGCTCCGCTTTGTGCGATCCTTCGCCACGTTTTAGCGCCGGCCCGATTTGAACCGCGGCCACGTCTCTCAGGAACACGGGTCGGGCTTCACGCGCCGTGACGGCGATCTGGCCGATCTCGTTCACGGTCGATACGCGGCCGATTCCCTGAATGAGGTATTCCTGCCCGCCTGCCACGCGGAATCCGGCCGAGGAATTGCGGTTGGCCTGGCGCAGAGCGGTTTCCACCTGTTCGAGGGTTACGCTGTAAAGTCTCAACCGCTGGGGATCCACCAAGACCTGATACTGCTTCTGCCCGCCTCCTGTGGGAATGACCTGCGACACCCCTGGGACAGCCAGCAGGCGCCGCCGGACAACGGTCTCAGCAACTGTTCGGAGCTCCAGCGGCGAGTGGCGATCGGATTCCAGGGTGATAAAGAGGATCTCGCCCATGATGGAAGAGATCGGGGCCAGGAAAGGCCGCTCGACTTCCGGAGGCAAGGAGCCCGCAATTAGATTCAACTTCTCGGTGACAATCTGACGAGCTCGATGGATGTCCTCGCCCCATTCGAACTCCACCCAAATCACCGCCAAGCCTACAGCGGTTGCAGACCTGACGCGGCGCACGCCGGCGGCCCCATTTAGAGCCGATTCGATAGGGAATGTGGCGAGGGACTCCATATCCGTAGGGGCCATTCCTCGTCCTTCGACGATAATGGTCACGGTGGGCGCGCTGAGATCCGGCAGCACGTCCAGTGGCATTTCGGAAGCGA
>JACQDD010000238.1 GCA_016201265.1 Terriglobales bacterium
GGAGTTCAAGCGGGCGATTACGTATCGCATTACTGACGACGGGCAGATGGCGCTGCATCTGGCGGGGATGTCGGGTTCCCCGGCGCGGTCGCGGCGCACGGCGGACGAACAGTTGGTCGAGTTCCGCGCGCTCGACTACCTTGCCGAGCGGGAGAGCGTGCGGGAAGAGACTTTGCGCGGCGCGACGCGGGTCTCAAAAGCGCTGCTCTCCGGCATGGTGCGCAAGAAGTGGATCGCACGGGAAGATGTCTCGGCGGCGCGGGATGCGGCGCGGACAGTGAAGGTGGCGGTGCTGCTGGCAGCGGAGGCTTCGCCTCCGCTGGACGGGTCGGAGACCCGTCCCCACACGAGCACAGGTCCCCGCGCTGAAGAGCGGACGGGCGAGGGCGCCCGTCTCTCCATCCCGCCAAAGAAGCTCAATGAGAATCAGCGGACACTGATTGATGCTTTGGCTGCTTCCGGCGGGAAGGTTCCTGTTGAGGCACTGCGCGGGCTGGATGTTCCGCGCACAACCCTCAGCACCCTGGTGCGGCGCGGGATGATCGAACTCGTGGACGAGCCGAAGGACTTCACGGTCTCGAAACTCAAGCCGCGGCAGTCCCCGTTTGAATTCGAGTTCAGTCCGCCGCAGAAAGAAGCGCTGGCGAAGATTCTGGAAGGCGTCTCGTCGCGCAAGTTCGCCGGGCTGTTGCTGCATGGCGTGACCGGCTCCGGTAAGACGGCTGTCTATCTGGCCGGGATGCGCGAGGTGCTCGAGCAGGGGCGATCATCCATCCTGCTGGTTCCAGAAATTGGCTTGACTCCGGCGGTTGCGGCTGATCTGCACCAGGTGTTTGGAGACGAAGTCGCGATCCTGCATTCGGGTCTTACCGATGCCGAGCGCGCCGAGCAGTGGCATCGCATCAAGCGCGGCGAAGCGCGGGTGGTGGTCGGAACGCGGTCGGCGGTGTTTGCGCCGGTCAGCGAGCTGGCGCTCGTCATCGTGGATGAAGAGCAGGATCACTCTTACAAGCAGGAAGAAACGCCGCGCTATCACGCCCGCGACGTCGCGGTGATGAGAGCGAAGATGGCCGGCGCGGTCGCCGTGCTCGGCTCGGCCACGCCGTCGCTCGAGTCGTACTACAACGCCAAGAAAAACAAGTACGCGTTGCTGGAATTGCCGGACCGCGTGGAGCAGCGCCCGCTGCCCGAGGTCGAAATTCTCGACATGCGGCAGGAGTTCCAGGAGACCGGACAGGAGCAAGTTATTTCGCGCAAGCTGGCGGCGGAGATTCGCGAGCGCCTGGATAAAAAAGAGCAGGTCATGGTGCTGCTCAACCGGCGCGGATACTCTCCGGTGGTACTCTGCCGCGCCTGTGGCAAGACGCTGCAGTGCAAGAACTGCGCGGTCTCAATGACCCATCACAAACGCGAGCGCAAGATGGAATGCCACTATTGCGGACATGTCGCCCATATCCCGGACAAATGCGCCAACTGCGGCAGCGAGTATGTGTACTTCGTTGGGACTGGGTCGGAGAAGCTGGAAGAGCTTCTGCACGGCATGTTTCCGCAAGCGCGCATCGGGCGTCTGGATCGCGACACCGTTCGTGGACGCGAAGATTTCGAGCGCGCGCTGAACGCATTGAGCGAAGGCGAACTCGACATGCTGGTCGGCACGCAGATGATCGCGAAGGGACATGACATCCACGGCGTCACCCTGGTCGGCGTGGTTGGAGCGGATCACGCGTTGAGCCTGCCGGATTTTCGCGCGGCGGAAAGAACGTTTCAGCTACTGACGCAAGTTGCGGGGCGCGCGGGGCGGGGGCAGTCACCAGGGAAGGTCGTGTTGCAAACGTACTTTCCAGATCACTACGCGGTGCAGTTTGCGGCGCGGCATGATTTCGTCGGCTTCTACGACAAGGAACTGCAATTCCGCGCCTGGATGCACTATCCGCCGTACAGCGCGATTGCGAATGTGCTGATTCGCAGCGAAAAGCTGGATGAGGCGTTGACGTGGTCGGGCGAACTGGGACGGTGGTTCGAGAAGACGCGACATGAAGGGATTCGGGTGCTCGGCCCTGCCGCCGCACCCATAGTGCGGTTGAAGCGCGATTACCGGTATCACTTTATTTTGAAGTCTCCGAGCCGCCAGAGGATGAACGGGCTGCTGCGGGCGATGCTGGCGGAAGCCGCGGCGCGCAAGATTTCGCGAACGCAGATTATCGTGGATGTGGATGCGGTGTGGTTGATGTAGACAGCTTCTGGCTCCTGGCTGCTAGCTCCTAGCTAGGCAAAACCAATCTAGTTCCGGTGCAGTAACTTTCGAACACCATCAACAAATGACTGGAGCCCTTGCCGTCCTTGGTCGCGCAGCTCGGGCCAGACCTCACGGCCGGAACTGTGAGTAAAGGGCGCGGGTGTAAACGCCAGGACCAGCATCAGCAGTGCGACCATGGCAATTCCACGGCGGCGGCCGAGCGCCGAGGGTCGCGTTGGAACCGCAGGATGCCGGACTGTCATCGCCAGCAGCACAGCCCACAGCAGCCAGCCCGTCCAGAAGTATTTTCCCAAAGGGATCAACGCCAGCACAGCAAGGAACGATATCGCCCGATGGAGCTGAGGCGAAATCGAGAAGACGATGTGACCGCCGTCGAGTTGACCGCCGGGCAACAGGTTCAGCGCGGTTGCGAACATCCCAACCCAGGCAGCGGCCGCGATTGGGTGCAGCGAGAGTGTGGGGAGCGGCGTCGCTATGTGCAGCACGCGCGCGGCAAGGTGGAACGCCAGCGGGAATCCGAGCTGAATGGAAGAAGCATCGTTGGCCGCGATTGGATGAGAGAGCGAGAGTCCGGCGACCAAAGCCACACACGCCGGGATGAAGCCCGCGATCGGTCCGGCGATCCCGATATCGAAAAGCGCCGCCCGCGACGGAATTGGGCTCCTGATCCGGATGAAAGCGCCGAGCGTTCCAATCAGGCTGGGAAACGGCACGAAATATGGCAACGTCGCGTACACGCGATAGTGGCGCGCGTAGAGGTAGTGTCCCATCTCATGCGCCAGCAGGATGAACATCAGCGTGAGCGAGAAGGGAATGCCCAGCAGCAGCTCGGAGGGATGTGCAATCCAGGTCACAAAGGGCAAGAAAAGGTCGCCATTTAGCGAAAACACCGGCTGGCTGTGAAGGAAGTTGTACTGCATCCGCTCCCCGACCACCAGCGTGCTCAGGAAGGTCGCGAGCAGCAACACGATGTGAACCCACAACCGGCGGCGCCGTGGCTGGATGACCCAGACCTGGTGCGGGCGCCCTGTTTCAAGGGCCGTCGAAAAAGGGGAGGCGGGTTCGGACATACGATCGCGGGGCTGTTCCTGGAGTCCAACAAACGTTCTCACCACAGAGTCACAGAGAAATCAACGGCGATGATTTTTCTTTTCTCTGTGCCTCTGTGACTCTGTGGTGAGATAAAAGTGGTTCCATCCCGGGAAACTCAACCGTGCGGGACAATTCTAGTCAATCGACTGCAGTTCCTTGCCAGGCTTAAAGCGCACGGCTTTGCCGGGCGGAATAGAAACTTCGGCGCCGGTGCGCGGGTTGCGTCCGATGCCGGTCTTGCGCGGGCGCACGTTGAACACGCCGAATCCGCGCAGTTCGATGCGGTCCCCGGTGGAGAGCGCCTTCTTCATGCTCCCGAAAACGGTCTCGACCGCGAGTTCCGCCTTGGTTTTGGTGATCCCGGTGCGGTTCACCACTTCATTGATAATGTCGAGCTTGATCACGGGCGTCTCCCGTCCTCAGAATGCAGAGCATGCCTCAAGTGATTGATGCTAAGGGAGATAGGCTAGATTGTCAACGGGGGGACCATTCTCGTAATATGGCAGCACCAGCCGAGAGACTTTGTAATTTTGTAAATTGGAAATTTTGTAATTTGAAATCCGCCGTCGCCGTGTTCTTTCGACGAGCCGCGCCATCCGTTTTCAAATTGCCAAATTACAAAATTACCCAATTACCAAATCCCAAGGAGTTCCATGATCAAGAGTGACCGCTGGATCCGCCGTATGGCGCAAGAGCACGACATGATTAACCCCTACTCCGAAAAGCAGGTGAGCCAGGGGGTGATTTCCTACGGCGTGTCCAGCTACGGATACGACCTGCGCGTCTCGGACGAGTTCAAGATTTTCACCAACGTGAACAGCACCATCGTCGATCCCAAGCATTTCGACGAGCGTTCGTTCGTGACCGTGACCGCCGACGTCGCCATCATCCCGCCGAATTCGTTCGCGCTCGCCCGCTCGGTCGAATACTTCAAGATTCCCCGTGATGTGCTGACGATCTGCGTGGGCAAGTCCACCTATGCGCGCTGCGGGATCATCGTCAACGTCACACCCTTCGAGCCGGAGTGGGAGGGCTTCGTTACGCTGGAAATCTCGAACACGACGCCGCTGCCGGCCAAAATCTACGCCAACGAGGGGCTGTGCCAGATTCTCTTCTTCCAGTCGGACGAGGTTTGCGAGACCAGCTACAAGGATCGCAAGGGGAAATACCAGGCGCAGAAGGGGATTGTGCTGCCGAAACTGTAGAGGTGCGGGTTTTGGGCTCTTGGGCGAGGCTTTACGCTCCTGCCATCTGCACTTGAGCCAAAGCCCAGCGCCTACTTCTTCCCGTTCTCGCCTTCTTTGAACATGTACTTGATGGCGGGCTTGTAGATCATCAGGTTGGGGGCGCCGGTGCGGTTCAGCTTGATGCAGCTCTTGTCATACCACTCGATGTAGCCGTGGACTTCCTCGCCGTCGCGCAGCACCACGACCATGGGGGTCTTGGTCTGCATCTGCTTCTGATAGTAGAAGTTCTCGGCGTTGGTCTGCTCAGCAGGCGAACCCTTCTTGGCTGGAGCCGGCGGGCGGTCTCTGCGTTCTGTGGGCAGGTGGTTATGTCCGTGGTTGTGGTCGTTGCGGTTAAGAGACGGCCGGATCAGCTTGCGATTCGCAAAGCCTTCCTGATCGTCGGATTGTTCGGCTGGTACAGGGTCGAGGGTGTCTTTCATATCTCACCACCTGCGCGCGGGGGCGGCAGAATATGCCACAACACTACACACTGTGATTGTGGGTACTCAGGTGTGACTTTATCGTTACGGTATCACAGCAAGCCTGGCAAGACAATGATCCCAAGGGCACAAAGAGGGGCTCCCCGGCTCGAATTGAGACGAATCGACGGGAGATGACCCTCAGGACAGGACAGGTTTCATGAAAAGCTCTTGCGCAAGCTAGGACGTCCGTTCCAGCGCCGTGGCAAAGGCATCGAGCGATAGCGACCGCAACAGGTTGCGCCGCATGCCCCGCTCGACTTCTCCCAAACCCTCGGCCGCGCGCTGGATCCAGGCAAAGTCGGCCGAGTCGGCCATTTTCTCGAGTTCGCCCTGAATGTCGGTATTGCGCACCAGTTGCGGTGTGCCGGACTCGAGAAACATCAGATCCTCGAGGAGCGTGTACAGCGTGCGCAGAAGGTTGTCGGTTTTCTCGCGGCCTTCGGCGCCGGCGCGATAGCTCTCCGTGGTCTTAAACAATTCGCTGTGGTCGCTGCCGCGCAGAGCCGAGTTCAGCAGCACCAGCGCCTGGCTGCGGGCGGCGGTATAACTCTTCAGGTCAAACGACAAGGCGCGCCCCATCGCCCCTTCGCTGAGACGGGCGACCAGCGCCCGCTCGCGCGGGTTCCAATCGGGGCGGAGCTCGGCGAGAAGGCTCTCTACTTGTTCGGAGCTCAGCGCACCCAGCGCGAAACTTACCGAACGCGAGCGAATCGTGGGCAGCAGTTCGCCAGGATTTTCTGCCAACAGAAAAATGGTCGCGAACTCGGGGGGCTCTTCCAGGACTTTCAGCAGCGAGTTGGCCGCCTCTTTCATGAACGCAGAGTCGGTGAATACATACACCCGTTCGCGAGCCTGGGCTGGACGGAAATAAATGCTGCCAATCACGTGCCGCACTTGGTCCACCTTGATCATCAGCTGTGGAGGATCGGGCGGGATGACCAGCACGTCGGGATGGGTCTGCACGAAGATGCGAGTTTCCTTCTTATCGGCCTCACGCAAGCCGTCGCGGGCCTCGACGGCTTCTGCGAACCGTGCATCGAGGTCTTCAGCCTGGCCGATGCGAATGCAGTTTGAGCAGCGTCCGCAGAAGTCGGGCAGGCCGTCGGTGACCGGCTGTTCCAGACAGTTCATGGCCCGCGCCAGCATCAGAGCGAGCGTGTACTTACCCGACCCTTGCGCGCCGGAGAGGATCACGGCGTGCGGAAAGCGCTTGCGCGCCAGCATCTCGCGCAGACGATGGACAGTCTCCGGGTTGCCGAGGAAGTCAGAAAAGGACATTTGACCTCATTTCACCACAGAGTCACAGAGACACAGAGAAAAGCGATTGATGATTGTTGATTCTTGATTGCTGATTGGAAATCCTCTCCACGTCGGAACCAGTCAACAATCATTAATGCCTTTCTCTGTGTCTCTGTGACTCTGTGGTAAGTCAGAGCTTCAGTTTCTTCCTGACCAGCTCCATGATAACCGCATGCGTCTCCCTCGGCGTGCCGCGGGCATCTACGACTTGCACGCGCTGCGGTTCGCGGGCGGCAATCGCAAGATAGGCATTGCGAACGCGTCCGAAAAAGGCCCGGTTCTCCTGCTCAAAGCGGTTCTCATCTTTCTCCGGGCGCTTGTTTTTGTGTTTCCGGTTGCGGCGGCGGGCACGATCGATCGTGGCATTCACATCGTTGTCGAGGAGGATGGTCAGATCAGGCTGGAGATTGGCGCACAGCACCTCGTGCAGCAGCAGCACTGGCTTCGTTCCGAGCTTGCGGCCACCTCCCTGGTAGGCCTCGGTGGAGTCGGTGAAGCGATCGCAGAGGACGACACGCCCTTCGGCCAGCGCGGGAAGGATGACTTCATGAATGTGCTGGGCACGGGAAGCAAACATCAGGGCCATTTCGGTGGAGGGCGATAGCCCGGAGGTGTCCGAGTGCAGCAGAACTTCGCGGATTTTTTCGCCAGTGGCCGTGCCGCCCGGCTCGCGGGTGATGGTCACGGACACGCCGCACGCTCGCAAGCCACGCGCCAGCTTGGCGATTTGCGTGCTTTTGCCGCTGCCGTCGAGGCCTTCAAAGGTTAGGAATTTTCCGCGCGCAGGCACGTCGGGAATGATAGCAGGCAGAAGGTGCGCTCAGCGCGGGCCATTGCCGCCCAGTTTCACGCCGCCTGCTGCTGCTCGACTCCCTCGAAGAGATCGGTTTCGATGGGAACGGCGCCCGGCGCAACGCTGGCCGCAAGGTGGAATAACTCCGGACTGCCAAGTCTTGCAACGTGCA
>JACQDD010000239.1 GCA_016201265.1 Terriglobales bacterium
ACCGGGTGCGAAATGGGCAGGTCGGGATGACCGGGATCAATGTTCACGGGCGAAACGTAAACCTCGACTTCGGGCGCAACTTCCTTCAGATAGAAGCGGCAGATGCCATGCGCCGTAAAGCCCAGTCCCGCTTTGAATTGCACCGCAATCCACTCCGAATACTCGCCTACCTTCAGTGTGAACTTCTCGGAGCCAACCACGATGCGCGCCTGCTTCGCTCCCGCATCCGGCCGGATCTCAAAATCTACCCGCATTTCCTTGCCGGCAGTTTCTGTCAGGGGACTGTCCGGCCCGGGAATATACGAATGGCAAACGCCATTCTGTCGTTCGACCGGCACGCGGACGCCACCTTCGCGGAATTTGTCATTCGAACTGCGCGTCGTGCACAAACAGAAAGTCCCCTGGCTGCCCTTCAAATCCGGCACACACATCCCCGAGAGCAGCACACCCTGAAATTTCTCTGGCGGGAACGTCACCGGCACGCGAATCACAGAACTGAAGATCCCTGCTTTCCCCAGCCAGTGCCAGAAGGGCGTCCCCTTGCGCATGCCCTTGATCTCGGTCTTGCCGAAGGGAATGGAATACTTGCCGATCCTGATCCGCCGCTTCGGCCCCTTGATTTCCGCCGAGGAGAGAAACGGCAGATAGTTGCTCGTATCTCGCGCCAGAAAGTCGTAGATATTGTGCTTCCCAGGGTTCACTCCAGTCATGAACGTTGACCATGCCACCGGAGAAATCGCCGGGAAAGTCGTGCGCAGCTTGGCGAAGGTTCCCTTCCCTCGCAGGTTTGCGAGGTTCGGCAGCTTGCCCTCATTCATGAAGCGATCCGCCAGTTCCGGGTCCATACCGTCGAAGCCGAGGATCACCGCGCGTTTGAACTTCGCCTTGACGTACGCATTCCGCCGCCGGATAAACCGGAACAACTGCCGGAACGGCCACGTCATCAGCGCATAAAACGAATACAGGAACGCGACGAAAATCGCCCAGAACGACGACAGCACCGCAAACCCCGCGCCCGGCCCGGCGTACGCATGGGCGAGCGAAGGGAATAGCACTATCGCGAGCAACAGCGCCACCAGTGTGGGGCGGGCACTCCTGCCCGCCAACCGCCCGTTGCCTGATTCAAACCGGCGAACCGAAGTGTCCGCCCCCCATAACCTGCTCATACCTGAATCCCCAGAAGTTCTTTGAAGATGAACCCGGCAATCATCGAGAAAATGAAGAACAGCCAGATCCAGTTCATCTCATATCCGGCAATCTCGATGTTTCGCTCCGGATAGTTGATCGCGATGGCCTCGACCGGGCTGTTCTCGGGCAAAGCCGACTCTGACGACATAAACATTCTCTCCCAGAAGTGCTCGCGCAGGCGGACGGGCGACACCCGCGCCAACTCCGACGCCACACGAACCGTCTTCGCCATGCTCTCGCCCGAAGCAACCACCTTGATCTCGTACACTCCCTCTTGGCTCGCCGCCAGCCGCCAAACAACCTCGCGTGCGGCCGGCACATGCACGGCAGGCGCGGTCATCGTCAACTCCGGCGGCAGGTCGAGCGAAACGTCATTCAACGCATCCGCGTTACTCAACCGCACCGTCATGAGAAACGGCGAATCCTTCGAAATCGCCGTCGATCCCAGATAGCGATCCAGTTGCACGACCAGCAGTGTAATCGGAATGATGACATACAGCAGCGGCATGAACGCCAGCTTCAGATAGCGCCCCGTTCCGCGCAGGATGCGGCCGTACGAACTCACCACTACGTGCAACTGATCCTGAAACAGCCGCACCGCCAGAAGGTGCGCCTTGAGCTGATCCTTGGCGATCTTGATTGCTTTCTGATTCGAGGTGTAGCCGAACAGCACCACCATTAACAACCCGATGACAATCGACAGCACCACCACAATCGCCAGTGGGCTGGTGAACAGGAACAGCTTGAAGGCCGCCAGAGCCGGCAACGCGCTCAGGATCGTCATCAGTTTGGGTAGAGAAGACAAGCTACTCGATGTACCCCAGTCCGCGCAGCCGTTTCTGGACGTCTTCCTTCGAAGTGTTGCTCTCCTCCGGCGGCATGATTTTCTTGATTTCTTTCTCCAACATGTGAATCACGAATTCATCCACCGACTCATACCCCGCCGCGTCGGAGCACTGCTTCACCTTCTCCAGCAGCTCGCCTTCGATCTTCACTTTGTGTGAACCGAACATGATTCCTCCCGTTCTCTGCGCGCCGTCTAGCGAGGGTGAAACACCGACTGTCCCATCATATCTTTGGTCTTCGCGATTCCGAACTCCGCCAGAATCGTCGGCGCGATGTCGGTCAGCGCCGGATTCTGCGCATCAATCTTGCGATTGCTCAATAGCACGCCCGGCACTTTCGTGTAGTCCATGCAATGATCGCCGCTCCAGGCATTGGTGTTGTCTTCCAGCACATCCGGAGGAAACGCCCCCAGGATCGTCCTCCACCCCGCGCGATATCCACGGTTGTAGCCGACCAGTGCATCCGGCCCGGTTCGCGCATACGGCCCCTGGTAGGCTTCACTCGCCAGATCGACTCGCGTAATGACCTGCGAATTGTCCTTCGGGTCGCGAATCTCCAGCAGCTTCTGCCGGATTTCCCGCAGCAGCGCATCGGCTTGACCGGGCTCCACAATCCCTTCCCGCTCGCGCCCGCGCTGGCTCACATAGAGCCCGTTCAGACCGAGCGCATACGCTCGTGTGCGGCTCCAATCCACTTCGGCAAAAGGTTGATTCGCATCCGGAGTGCTGCCGGCTTCCAGCGTGATGTAACCGTTGTTCAGCAGCCAGGTATTCAGATTGAACGACCGTCGGTAGGGTGCGAAGCCGTGGTCGGAGAGCACCAGCAGCGTTGTATCTGCATCGATCTTCCGCAGCACTTCTCCCAGCACCTGGTCAATCTGCTGATAGAACTCCTCCAGCGCGTTTCCGTATTGCGCCGCCAGTGTCGGGTCATACGCCGGGTGTCGCGGATCGGTCAAACGCCACATCATATGCCCGTTCAGATCGAGGCTTGAGAAATAGAAGAAGAACAGGCCCTGGCGAAATTTCGGGAACTCGGCATCGAACGCCCGCCGGTGCTCGGCCAGCACCGTTCTTGCCTGTTCCAGATATTCCTTGTCATCGAGCACACCGTCGGAGAGCGCCTTCGTGTCCTCGGCGATGCCCTGGGTGTGATATTCGCCGATTTCTTTCGCCAGATCGCGTGAGTAACCGGAGGGCGTAGAGATCGGCAGCGCGGGATTCTCCGGATCAATATTGATCGGGGAAACGTAAAGCTGAAAACGCGGATGCGCCTGCTTCAGGAAAAAGCGGCAGATCCCTTTTACGTTGCCGATAAACGGCACGAGCTGGAACTCCACCGGCACCCATCCGCTCCATTCGCCTTCTTTCAAAACGAACTGCTGGTTCTGGAAACTGACGCGCGCCACTGGCTCAAGGGGGTCCACGTCAACCGTAAACGGCTCAGTCGCCGGGGGCGAATTCTTGCGAAACGTATTCTCAGGCCCGATCAGATGACTCGTAACCCGACTATTCTGCACCTCAACCTGTACCACTTCTCCACCTTCGACGGCTCCGGCCACGGCGGTTGCATCGTCGGTATAGAACGTGAACGTGCCGTATGTCCCTCGCAGGTCCGGCGTGCCCATGCCAGAGAGTGTTCTCCCTTTCGCGCTGATCGGCGGAAAGTTCGCCGGGATCCGGTAGACAGAATTTGGAATCCCTTGTTCGTCTAGAATCTCCCAGAACGCCTTGCCGTGCCGAAGTTGCTCCGCGCTACCCGACCCCAGCGGAATCACCCAGTTCCCCAGATGCAAGCTGTGCTTCGGGCCTTCCACCCGTGACGTCGAAAAATAAAGCTGAAACGTCTTCGGATCGCGGTGGATGAAATCGAAGATGCCATGCCCGCCCGCGTTCATTCCCGTGATCAGGTTCGACCATGCCACCGGACTCTGCGGCGGAATGCTGGTGGTCAGACGCCGGAACGATCCCTGTTGCGCCAGCCGGGCGAAGTTCGGCATCTTCCCCTCGGCCATGAACTTCGTCAGAAGATCCGGGTCCATCCCGTCAATCCCCAGGATGATGAGTCTTTTCCCGCCCGCCGACCCACCGCGAGCGCGCTCGCAGGAAAGAAAAAGCGCGGGCATCAGCGCGCAAAGCAGAAGCGTGCACACTCGTCCCCAGCCCATATTTCGCAGCATACTCACCGTAAGATGGCCCACTTTCACCGGATTGCAGCGCTCTCCCAGGCGGCAGGCGGCCCGGAATGCCCGGTGTCTCGAGGATTGAACATCCAGATCAGCAGGTTACTAAATTCTCCCCCGCACGCGGCTGGACGTCAAGCCGGAAGCGAAGATGCCGGCTTCAGCAACTTTGCGTTGCGCAGCCCACGAATTACACTCAGTTCCATGGTTCGAAGAATCATGGTTCGAAAAGCTTTGTTTGCCCTGGGCCTCTTGCTTTGTTCTTCTCTTGCAGCCGCCGCCACGAGACCCAACCTGGTTCTGATCACACTCGACTCCAGCCGCGCCGACCGCATGGGCTTTCTCGGCGCCAAAAGCGGAATCACCCCAAATCTCGACCGCCTGGCCGGCGAAAGCCTGGTCTTCGAGCATGCCTACGCGCAGGCGCCCGCAACCGTCGCTTCTCACGCAACAATTTTTTCAGGAGGCTATCCCCAGAGCACCGCCATGAGCGAACTTGGCGGCACGCTGCCGGCCTCGCTTCCTTATCTCCCCGATCTGCTGAAGGCGCAGGGCTATCGCACGGCGGCCTTTGTCGGCTCGATCCAGCTCGACCCGCGCAACGGGCTGGCGCAGGGATTTGATCGCGGCTTCCAGGGCTACGACGCCAGCTTCCACCCCGCCATCCCCGGCGACACCCGTGCCGCTCTGGCGGAGCGGCCCGCAGATCAGGTTGTCGGCCGTGCCCTCGCCTGGCTAGCCCGCAATCCGCAGGGCCCGTTCTTTGTGTGGATCCACATCAACGATCCGCACGCTCCCAACGCTTCTTACAATGCTGCCATTGCCGCTGCCGATGCAGCAATTGGCAAACTCCTTGCCGCCTTGAAGCAGCAGAAACTGTATGCGACTACCGCTGTTCTGGTCGCAGCCGATCACGGCGAAAGCCTGGGTGCACACGGCGAAGACACCCACGGCATCTTTCTCTACGACGAAACCATCCACGTGCCGCTGCTTTTGAAGCTTCCCGAGGCGCAGCCGACAGCCAAGCACGTCACAGCCAAAGTCCGCCTCGTAGACATCGCGCCCACCCTGCTTGAGGTCGCCGCCGTCCCCGTCCCCTCGCAGATGCAGGGACAGTCGCTGCTGCGGATTGCAAAGTCCAGCAGCGCCGACCAGCCCGTCTATTCCCGCAGCGACCTCCCCCAGCGCGGATTCGGTTGGAGCGCGCTCGAGTCCTGGCGCGCCGGGAAGTATCTCTACATCCGCGCGCCCCAGCCCGAACTGTACGATCTGACCGCCGACCCCGGCGCCACCCGTAATCTAGCCCAGAGTTCCAAGGCCACGCTCGACACCATGGCCGCACAGCTCGAAAGCTTCGACCGCCGCCTCAGCGGCGAGGGCGGCAAGCCGTCAGGCGCGCAGCTCAGTTCGTCGGAGATGCAAAAGCTGGCCTCTCTCGGATATGTAGGACTGCAGAAGCCCTCGGGAGCTTCGACCGCCGCCACCGGAACCGATCCCAAAGACAAGATCGCAACCGCCAACAAAACGTCTGAGGCTGCGCGAGCCCTTGCGCAGGGAAAAGCAGACCGTGCCGTGGCCGCGCTCACGCCGCTCGTTGCCGCCGAGTCCGGCCTCTATCTCGCCGAGTACACCCTGGGCACGGCGCTGGCGCAAAAAGGACAGCACGCCGAGGCTGTGAAGCATCTGCACAAGGCGATCGAACTCCAACCGGACTCGGCCTGGGCGCATTACCAAATGGGCACGAGCCTTCTGAAAACCGGAGACTTCAAGACTGCCGCGGTACACCTTGAAATCGCCGCCGGACGCCTCTCCGGATTCGCCGCCGCGCATCTCTCGCTCGCCGAAACCTACGCCCACCTCGGCCGCGCCGAAGACGCGAAGAGGGAGCGCACGAAGGCGAAGTAGCTCTTAGCTCTGGGCTTCTAGCTACCGCCTACTGACTACTGTTGGCTCAAATCTCTAGGACAAAAAAAGCCGGCCTCGCGGCCGGCCCTGAAGTGAACGCAATTGAGTTAGAAAAGGATCTTCAATCCCAATTCCAGCCGGCGCTGCGCCAGACCGTCGGTCAGGACGTTCGAGGAAGAGCCACCGTTGGAATTGAAATTCCTACTCTGGAATGTGCCTGCAAGCGCATCATCCAGTAGCGGATCAGGAACGCCAAGGAATTGGTGGTTCAGGACGTTGTAAGCCGTAGCACGGAGCTGCAGAGTAACTTTCTCCGTCAGCTTCGCGTTCTTGAACAACGCCAGGTTGGCGGAGCTGATGTTCTGCCCACGCAAACTGTTGCGGCCTGCCCCCAAGAATGGGGACCCCGACGCAAACGCGGCGGCGCGGTCGTTCACGATCCAGCGAACATCGCTGGCCGAAACCGGCGTGAAGATGTCGTTTTGAAAGTCGACCCAATTCAGCAACGAGCAGCCCTCCGAGTCCGGATCGCAAATGCCGATCGAATCAATGGCAGCCGCGGGGTTCGAGAGAATGGGACGGCAGGCGTCGAAGAAACCGCTTAGGGTTGCTCGCGGATCGCAGAAGCTCGTTCCAATACCAGCAAACCGACTCTGGATGGTGGTATACGGCTGACCGGTACTGTAGCGGTAAGTCGTGTTGAGCTGCCATCCGCCAAGCACTTTACCCGTGATCCCGTGCTGGCTCTTGTAGAACGGCAGGTCGTAGATCAGAGCCAGCGAGAAGTTATGCGGGAAATCGATACCGCTGACAGCCTTCTCGCCTTTACCGGCGTTGAACGGGTTCTGAGCAAACGCCAGAGTGGTGCCGCCGGCAAGGTTCGAGAATATCTCGGTGGCGTTGTCGAGCACCTTGCTGAACGTATAACTCGCGGTCGCAGTGATTCCGTGCCAGTTCGCCGTCCTCAGATTGGTCTGCAGACTGTGGTAGCTAGCGAACGCCGAGTTCTGGCGCGAAAGAACACGCGTCTTGGTGCAATCCACGAAGCCTCTCGAAAAGCCGGGCTGCGTGGGATCGCTGCACGGGGTCAGGCCCGCCGGAATTAAATTGCTGAAGCCATTATCAATCAGCAGTTTCAACGCTGGGTTTGCATTCACGCTCTGGAAATTACCCAGCGTGTGACTGCCGACGTAGCGAGCCTCCGCGACCACTCGCTGACTGCCCCCGAAAGAGCGCTGGATGCCAAAGTTCCACTGCTCGGAATAGGGGTTGTGGAAGTTGCGGGAAACCAGTACCTGTCTGCGCAAGCCAGGATCCGACCCGACTGGAAGCAACGGCTGGACCAAAGCCTGCACATCAGAGCCAAGTCCCGAGGCAGGCAGAAAGCCCGGACCGGGTCCAGGCGCCGAAGTGATGTTGACCACCGGTGCGCTTGTACCAGTATTCAGGAAGATGTTGTAGAAAGACGGATCGTAGCCGATGTGGAACCCGCCTCGGACCACCGTCTTGTCTTCTCCCATGAACTTCCGCATGACGCGGGGTGTCCAGGCAAAACCCACCACCGGGCTGAAGTTGTTCAGGTCCTGTGGAATGTAGGGAATGGTTGTGCGCGAGAGGTCCAGAGTTGGATCCCAGAACGGGCTGGTGCTGGTCTGCTGCGCCAAGGAACGGTCATGCAGCAGGTTGACCGCCTGCTGGAACCACTCCCAGCGCAGCCCCAGGTTCAGGGTTAGGTTGTCCTTGATGCGCCAGTCGTTCTGGACGTAGAAGGCCAGGTCGTTCTCCTTGAAGGGCAGCTTTGGGTTGCCCAAAGCAGCATTAATGAAGGCGGGATCGTCAGCCAGGAACGAATTAAAATCCCCAAAGATGTACTGGCCGTTGGTCGTCGGCAGGAAGACGTTCGGCGAACGCTGTTTGCTGTATTCGCCGCCGAGTTTAATTGTCATCTTGCCAACCTGCCAGGAGGCGTTGTCCTGCACCTGGTACACGTTGATGGTGCGGCCCTGGGGCAGATTCGTGGCCAAACCAAAACCCGCAGTAAAGCCGTCACCGATACTGATATTGGTCGGGCAGTTGTTGATGTTCGAGCGCGTGCAACCCGGGAAAGCCCCCCCCTCAAAACCAAACCCTGCACGGGAGAAGCTGAACCGCGCCGTGTTGACGAAGGTCGTGGACCATTGCCGTGACCAGTCCAGACCGATCTGCTGGCTGCGGCCCGGCACGTCCACAAAGTCGCCTACCGCAATGCCATTCCCACCGGCGACACCGGTCGAGATGAACTGCTGGAAAATGTAGCGGCCGAAGAAGTTGTCCTTGTTCGTAACCTTCAGGTCCACGCGACCAGTGATCTCGCGGTCGTTGAATAACGAACTGATGAACCGGCTGAACGTGCTCATCGGCACGCCCGGTACGGTTGTTTCTCCCCCGTCGGCGCTCAGCGTGTCATAGGGGTTGCACGGTGGGACGAAATCGGTATCAATGCAAAACGGCAATGGTGCACCAAAGCCCGGATTGCCAGCTTTCACGGCATAGGGCCCGATGTTGCCGAGAACCGCAACCGCAGCATTGCCGGGGAAGTCAGCCTGCAGTTCCGCGAGCCCTTCCGGGGTGGGCAGAATCGCGCCTCCGGAATTGCTGGGGCTCGCGCCGAAGCGCTGCCGCTGGAAGTGAGTCGATCCGAAGAACCACATCTTGTCTTTCAAGACCGGACCGCCAATGGTACCGCCGAAGCGATTGTCCACAACGCGCGGCACGAAGGTCTTGTCGCAGCCATCATTTGCTGGATTCTGCCCCTTCTGACACCACGGTAGGCCGTTTGGTCCGTTGAACAACGCGCTTTTCGACTGGTTGGTCAGCGAGTCGAAGGTAGAGCCGTTGAAAAGCTCGTACCCGCTGCCATGAAATGCGTTGGTTCCGGACTTGGTGATGTAGTTGACCACCGCGCCCATGTTGCGGCCGTACTCGGCGCTGTAGTTCGTAACCACCTGCAGCTCGGAGACGGCGTCCTGGTTACCGAAGAAGAACGAGGGTCCACCGATGGAGTTGTCGTTGTTAGCCTGCCCGTCAATCTGGAAGTTGTTGGAACGGGCGCGCTGTCCGTTGACCGAGATCTCGGCGCCGTTGTTGTTGCTGAAGCCGGTGTCACCGGCCGATGCCACGCCCGGAATGAACAGGGCCAAAGAGTCCAGAGTGTTGCCGACGGGCAGATCCCGCGCTTGCTGCGAATCGAAGGTGGCCGTGATCTGCTGCGTGCCCGTCTCGACGAGCGGCGCCGTGCCTTCCACGGTCAGGGTCTCCGACGAGGATCCTACCTCCATCTTGATTCTGCCAAGACCGGCCTCGCCGCCGACACTGACGGTCACACCCTTGTTCTCATATTTGCGGAAGTTCGGGGCCTCGATGGTGACGGTGTACGTCCCCGGGGGCAACGCCCGCAGCGTGAAGATGCCGGAACTGCCGGTCTCACCGGTGTACTCACGGTTGGTGGCCACTTCCTTCGCAGTGATCTTGGCATTGGTCACCACAGCGCCCTGGGCGTCTTCTACCGTGCCCGAAATCGAGCCGGTGACGATGCCTTGTGCCATGGCAAACGCTGCCGCAAACAGCAGCGCCAGCAAGGCCAGCAGTTGCAATTTATTCAATCGAAAGTTAGATTCCATGCGATTTTCTCCTGAACTCACGAAGCAAATGGGTGAATCGTTGAACGGTGGGCCAGCCTCTGGGAATCGACTTGGCCCTTGATTCAGAAAATTGGGCGAACATCACTAAACAGCAACCCACGTTCCAAAATGGACACCGCCTAAGCGATGCATTTTGTTAGGCTTGTAGTAACAGAACAGCATAAATACTATTTCATGAAGTGTTCTGTGCCTGGAAAATATGGAAAATGGTATTTCTGGTAGACGCTCCTGGGTACTGTTCACTCCGGCTGCGTCGAAGGAACGCACACCGTGGAGGGAACATCTTTCAATTGCTGGGTCTTGTGCTCCTCGACGTTCTGCTTGACCCACTTGCGGATCGGGTGGGTCAGTTCGACGTTGGCGCTCACCGCCAGTGAGGTGTTGTCTTTCATCCCCTTCTCCTGGGTGCGTGCACCGAAGAAACTGGAAAAGCTGAGCGCCTGCACGCCTTTCTCGCGCTGGACAGCGAGGCTGATGAGTTCACCCTCGCGTGCGAACACGGCTGGAGCTGCGCTGTTCGGCAGACTTGCCAGTTTCGGGTTGTTGAGAATGTTTCGCAGTTCGTCCACTTGTACCTTGCCAAGCGTGTCGCGGTAGATCTCGGGGCGCACGGGGCTACCGAATTCCTGGATGCTCTTCTCCAGGCGATAGCGCCCGCTCTCGTAAACGATGGCGCAGAGTCGCGTGACCTTGAAATCTGCGGTCGAATTCATGGAGGTTGTCGAATTCATGGACGCGGCGGTACCGAGACGGAGAGGCTCGTAGTGATCGACCACAATGCGCATCACGTAGGGGTTAGCCGCGTTTGGTTTCGACTCTCCACCGGTCTGGGCACTCTGTGGCGGCAGACAGCGATTGGTCGGGGCTCCCACAATCGGGTTTTGCTGCTGCTTGTTGCGGTCCAACCATTTGACCAGCGGATCCATGGCTGCCTTGTAGGGCTTGCGGCTCTTGCCACTGGGGAAGTTCAGGCTCTGCCAACCATAGGGTCGCGAGATAGCGAGCAAGACTTGGTCCATATCTTCGCTGGCCAAGGTGGTTTCGATGTGGGCCTGCTTGAGATTGGTGATCTGGTCAGAATTCAGCAGGGGCCCGAGTTCATTGATCGCAGAGGCTTCGAGCGTTCCTTCAAACACGCGCGGACGCCCGGTGATGATGCGTTCAAGATGGTAGTGTCCGTTCGGCTGTACCAGCATGCAGACGTTTTCTTCGCGCGTCTGCCGCTCTATGCGCATCAGGAAGGGACCATCAGAATTTGCCGCTTGTGACCAGCAGATCAACGACGTCAGGACACTCACTGACACTAGGAAAGACAGTACCAGTTTGGCGCGCATGTACAGCTCCTGAGATTGAGAGTATTTAACCAGAATCGGTTTGTTGTGTATAGATTCGAGTATTTTGTTACTGAGAAACCGTAGTCAATGCCGCCTTCCTGGCTCGTATAGTCTGAAAGCCATGCAAGGGGACCCTTGGCGACGCGGCTTGGCCTTGTTCAATACCGCCCGCTTCTTCGACGCCCACGAGGCGCTTGAGGACGTGTGGCGCCAGGCACCTCGCCATACCCATCGGCGACGCCATCTCCAGGGATTCGTTCAGCTGGCTGTGGCTTTTCATCACCAGTCCACGGGCAATCGCTCCGGCGCCCGTTCGGTGCTGGAACGCGCGTTGCGCAACCTGGATGGCGCCGAAGAATCCTTCCCGGAACTGGACTTGAAACGCCTGCGCATCAGCCTGAATCCGTGGCGCGAGCACCTGGCCGAAACTCGGCCCGGCACTCCAGGTTCCTCTCGCCCAATGGTCTCTCTACCCCACCCCGAGCTACCGAAAATAATGCCGCGGAGACAGCCCTGCTGACTCCCCTGCTAGAATCGGGCGCAGTGAAACCTACTTTCCCACGGACGCCAGCCGCGCCGCCAGAATCGGTCCCGCTCCTCGACCTGCACCGCCAGTACGAGGGCATCCGCGAAGAGGTGCTGGAGGCCATCGAGCGGGTGTGCGATTCGCAAGTCTTCATTCTCGGCCCGGAGGTCGAGGCCCTCGAACGCGAGATCGCCACCCTGACCGGATCCGCGGCCGCGGTCGGCTGCGCTTCCGGAACCGAAGCGCTCTGGCTGGCGTTGGTCGCCGCCGGCGTGAAGCCGGGAGACTTCGTCATTACCACAGCGTTCAGCTTCTTCGCCTCGGCCAGTTCCATAGTGCGGGCCGGCGCTACGCCCATATTTGTAGACGTTGATCCCGGAACCCTCAATCTCGATCCCGCCCGGGTCGAGCAGCGCCTGCGCCGCAAGCGGAATGAGAATGTTCGCGCGATTCTGCCTGTCCATCTCTACGGTCAGTGCGCCGACATGGACCGCTTTGATTCCATCGCGCAGGAATTTCAGCTACCCATCGTGGAAGACGCCGCGCAGGCGATCGGCGCCGAGTGGAGCGGCCGCCCGGCAGGATCACTCGGCGCAGCGGCGGCCTTCAGCTTCTATCCCACGAAGAACCTGAGCGCCTACGGCGACGCAGGAATCGTGACCGCGACCCGGCCGGAACTGGCCGAGCACATGCGCCGTCTGCGCAACCACGGCAGCCCACGACGCTACTACCACGACGAATTTGGATGGAATGGGCGCCTGGACGCGATCCAGGCGGCGGTGCTGCGGGTGAAGCTGGCCCGCCTCGCAGAGTGGAACGAAAAACGCCGCCAGCATGCCGCAACCTACGACCGTCTCTTCGCTGAAGCCGGTTTGACCGCCGGCCCCGGTTACACTCCGGTCCGTTTGCCGGCCCGCCAGCCGCAGGCCAAACATGTCTTCCACCAATATGTGGTTCGAGCCCAGCGCCGCGACGAACTGCGCAAGTTCCTTGCCGATCGAAGCATCGGGACAGAGATCTACTACCCTCTGCCTCTACACCTGCAGCCAGCCTTTTCCTACCTCGGACTGCAAACGGGAGACCTGCCAATTGCTGAACAGGCCGCACATGAAGTTCTAGCGCTGCCCATGTTCCCCGAACTCGCCGAAGCCGAGATTCGCTTGGTGGTGGAGACTATCGCGGATTTCTATGCCTAGCCCCGGCATTTAGACTTAAGTATGCTTGCTGCCAAAACCGCACTTCTTATCATCGATGTTCAACGTGGAATTCTGGCCATCCCCAATCTTGCTCGCAAAAAGGAAATCGAAAAAGCTCTCGACGAAACGGTCGGGCGCATCGCCGGCATCATTGCGCGCGCCCGGACAGCTGCCGTCCCCGTGATCTACGTTCAGCACGACGGAAGTCCCGGTCACCGGCTTGAGCCGGACACTTCAGGTTGGCCGATCCGGTCTGAAGTTGCGCCCCAGCCTGGCGAGCCGGTCATCCGCAAACGCGCTTGCGACGCGTTCTTCGAGACGACCCTCGATGCGGAGCTTACGGCCGCAGCCATCAAGCAACTTGTCATCGGCGGATGCATGACCCAGTACTGCATTGATACGGCCGTACGCCGCGCCGTCAGCCTGGGCTATGACGTCGTGCTCGCTGCCGACGGTCATACGACAGCGGGCACACGCACACTCCGCTTCGAGCAGATCATCGCGCACCACAACGCGCTGCTGGACGGCTTCGATGCCGGTGAACACGAAGTCCGCGTCTGCCTATCTTCTGAGATTCGTCTGTGAGAAGTTCAGCGGTTTAAGGCTTGGCCTTCGCGGACCGCTTCCGCATGGCCCTCGGCGCCTCTTCTCCCGGCGCCAACACCCGCCGCACGATCGGCGTGTTGAGCTTGTATTTGCGCTCGCTCACGTTGCCACTGTCGTCCGGCACTCGAATCACGAACGTGGGCAGTGTTCCTTCCTTCTCGAAGTTCTCCTGCGCAACGGTCAC
>JACQDD010000240.1 GCA_016201265.1 Terriglobales bacterium
GTCGGCGAATTCGTAATCGCGTTCATCGTGCGCCGGCACGCTCATGATCGCGCCGGTGCCGTAGTCCATCAGGATGTAATTCGCCACCCACACCGGCACCGCCTCGCCGTTGTACGGATTCTTCGCGTACCGCCCGGTAAACACGCCATGCTTGTCAATCGCGCCAATGTCGCCGACTTCTTTCGCTTTGCGCTGCTCCGCGATCAACTGCTCAACCTTCGCGCGCAAGTCCAAATCCCGCGCGGTCATGTCTTTGACAATGGGATGCTCCGGCGCCAACTGCACCGATGTCGCCCCGTAAATCGTGTCCACCCGCGTGGTGAAAACCGTGATCGTCGACCCCGCCGGCCCCACCGTTCCGCCCAGATCGAAATCCACCAGCGCGCCTTCGCTGCGCCCGATCCAGTTCTGCTGCATGATACGGACTTTTTCCGGCCAGCCCTCCAGCTTCTCCAGGTCGCGCAACAACTCGTCCGCGTACTTCGTGATCCGCAGGAACCACTGCTCCAGTTCCCGCTGCTCGACCGGCGTATCTTCATGCCGCCAGCAGTTCCCATTTACGACCTGCTCGTTTGCCAGAACAGTGCAGCACTCCGGACACCAGTTCACCTTGCTCTTCTTGCGATAGGCCAACCCCGACTCGTACAACTTCAAAAAGAACCACTGATTCCACCGGTAGTACTCCGGTAAACAAGTCGTCACCTCGCGCGACCAGTCATAGGCAAAGCCCAGCCGCTTCATCTGCGTCTTCATGGCCGCGATGTTCTGAAGCGTCCACTCCCGCGGCGGCGTGTTGTTCTTGATGGCAGCATTCTCCGCCGGCAACCCGAACGAATCCCACCCCATCGGATGCAGCACGTTGTAACCGTTCATCCACATGTAGCGGGCCAGCGCGTCGCCGATGGCGTAGTTGCGCACGTGTCCCATGTGCAGCGCGCCCGAAGGGTAGGGAAGCATCTCCAGCACGTAATACTTCGGCTTGGAGGAGTTGACCTCGGCCGCATAGAGCGACGGATCGCTCTGCCAGCGCTTAGCCCATTTCTGCTCGATGCGCTGCGCGTCGTAGCGCTCATCGCGAGTGGCGACAGTTTTGTGTTCCTGGGGCATAGAGAAGGATAGTGCAGTAAAGAATAATCTTTGATTTTACAACGCCCGACCGAGTGTGTGGCGCGGACCTGCCCTGAGCGCAGTCGAAGGCGCACTCGCCCGCGAACGCGGTCAGAAGCATGAGGATATCTTCTCCGCAATAATTTAGAATCGCAGCCTGGGAATGGAATGCCAAGTGTGAAGAGCTGAGACAATGAGTTTTAGTGAGGACTATTTTCACGAGCTGACCAGTCTGATCAGACAGATTGATGCGCAAGAGATCGAGCGGCTTGTCCAGATCCTGAGAGACGCTCGGCTTCGCGGCGGCAGGCTCTTTGTGTTGGGAGTTGGAGGTAGCGCGGCGAACGCGTCACACGCTGTGGGTGACTTTCGCAAGATAGCGGGTATGGAAGCGTACGCTCCCACTGACAATGTATCTGAATTGACAGCCCGCACTAATGACGAAGGGTGGCCTTCGGTCTTCGAATCATGGCTCCGCGTCAGCCGACTGCGGAGGGAGGACCTTGTCCTGGTCTTTTCCGTGGGCGGGGGCAACGAAGAGGTGAGCCCAAACCTCGTCAGAGCCTTGGAATTTACGAAGTCCACGGGAGCGGGAATCGCGGGAGTTGTTGGTAGAGACGGCGGATACGTGGCGAAGGTTGCGGATGCCTGCGTCATCGTCCCGACCGTTAACCCCGCCCACATTACCCCGCATGCCGAAGTGCTCCAAGCCGTGGTGTGGCACCTGCTTGTATTCCATCCTGACATGAAAGCACCAGCGGCGGGAGGAGGGGGATCTGCTGAATAGGGCCGTATTTCTGGACCGCGACGGAGTCCTAAATCGCGCCGTCATTCGTGATGGTAAACCTTTCCCACCGTCTGCCCTCGCGGAATTGAAAATCTTCCCAGACGCTGCCGGTGCGCTCGCCGATTTGCGAGAGCTTGGGTTCCTGCTGATCGTCGTGTCTAATCAGCCAGATGTCGCTCGAGGATCCCAAGAGCGTAGCGTGGTAGAGGCTATCAACTCTGAACTGAAGACTGTCCTGCAAGTGGACGACTTTTTTGTTTGCTACCACGATGATCGGGACGCCTGCGATTGTCGTAAGCCCCTCCCAGGGCTCATTCTTCAAGCGGCTGAGAAGTATTCCATATCATTGCCCGACAGTTTTTTAGTTGGAGATCGCTGGCGCGACATTGGAGCAGGTTTGCGGGCAGGTTGCACTACCGTCTTGATCGAATCTGGATACGATGAAGGACGTCCTGTTGAAGAGCCGCACGCGCGCGTGCAATCGCTCCGTGAGGCAGTAGACTGGATCTCGAAGAAGATGAGCGATAGCAATGCGGCGCTCACTGGCGGCTAGGCCGCGGGTAACTCGTGTCCGCCCTAAATTGTCATTGCGGATTCGGCTTCGCTTGCAACTCCGACCCAGCAGGGGGCCACGGCTGGACCCCTTTCCACACAATCACAAAACTCACTAATGCGACTGCGCTAACTGCGAGGGTACGAACCGTCAATGCACGCCCGAACAGCGCCAGCTCACAAATACTCGTGCTAGGGACCGTATCGAAGACGAGCAATAGTATAAAGAACAGCCAAAACACTACGACCAGCCACGGAATGATCAGTCCCACAAGGACATTTGCTCCAGGTATCAACTTCGGTTTCCACGGAAGCGTTTGGAAGATCGGCTTGGTCCCCAAATACTTGATGCAGGATCTGTCCGGAAGATCAGCCTTCCCCTCGCTGAAAAACTGAGTTTGCAAGCTGTCAAACTTAATCGTTCCGTCTCGCTCAATCTTGTGAAGGTACGTTCGCCAGAATCCGATTGTGGCGTGGCTCCTCCTGCCGAATGCTGCTTGTAGCCACGCAAGAATCAGCCCAAATGCCGCGATAATCCAAGCAACTTTGCGCGTACTGCCACCAGACGAGGAGAAAGTGAGAGCAGCGGCAAGAACCGCTTGCATCATCAAGAAGCTATAAGTGCGTTGCGCCAGCAGCATATCCTCATGGTAAATTCGGTTGACCACAAGGGAGAGCAGACGGGGTTCATTGGAATCGGTGTCCGAGTTCATGATTGACAACCCTTCGCGTCTGGACAAGGTTATACATCAGCGAACCGGAAAAGCAAATTGTCAAATCTTCGTACTGTAAACTTCGTTGTGGAGCTAGAGGCTTCAAGGCAGCTGCGCTGTTCTGAAGGAATCTTAAGATGCTTCCTGTTGCGATCCTAGCCGGAGGACGAGGCACGCGGCTCCGACCGTTGACTGAGACTTTGCCGAAGTCCTTAGTAGAATTGAACGGGGAACCCTTCATTGCTCATCAGCTCCGGCTCCTACGTGAAAGTGGAATTGACCGCGTCGTGTTGTGCGTTGGCATACTCGGGCAGATGATCGCGGACTTCGTGGGGAATGGAAAATCATTCGGCTTGGATGTCCAATACTCATTTGCCGGTTCTGAGTTGCTCGGGACTGCGGGAGCTTTGAAACGAGCACTACCCGTCCTAGGAGGGCAATTTTTCGTCCTGTATGGAGACTCGTATCTAGTTTGTCCCTACCGCGACATCGAAAAATCGTTTCTGTCTTGCGGGAAGGCCGCACTGATGACTGTTTTCCGAAACGAGGGGAAGTGGGGTTCGAGCAATGTCGAGTACGCTGATGGCAGGATATTGGCCTATGACAAGACCCGGTCTACTCCTCGCATGCACCACATCGACTACGGACTAGGGGTCTTCCTTGACTGCGCTTTCAAAAGTAGCCCGCAGCAAGATTTGTCGGGAGTCTACGGAGATCTCATAAATAGTCAACAGCTAGTGGCGTTCGAAGTACATGAACGGTTCTACGAGATAGGTTCACCCGAGGGACTGGCAGAAACCGCGACATTTATCCGGTCGCGTCGAGGCGGGCAACGTTAAGGATTGCCTCACGGGATTATTCTCGAGTCACGGGCCCACTCGGAAACCGACCCACTACGCTTCTCCGCCCCACCGTTTGCCCAGTTCCCCACCGGACGCTAAACTTAATGTCCCGGGGTACCCATATGCTCGTCGTCATGCAGGCGCAGGCCACCGAAGACCAAGTCCGCGCCGTCTGCGAAAAAGTCGAATCGCTCGGATACCGCGCCCACCCTATGCCCGGCGCCCAACGCACCGCCATCGGCATCACCGGCAACAGGGGCGAAGTCGAATCCGGGACGCTGGAAGAAATGCCGGGCGTGCAGGAACTGATCCGCGTTTCGAAGCCGTACAAGCTCGTCAGCCGCGACGTAAAGCCCGACAACACAGTGGTGACCTTCCCTGGCTCGAACGTCACGATCGGCGGCGCCGGCCTCGCCATTGTGGCCGGCCCGTGTGCCATCGAGAGCCGCGAGCAGGCGTTCACCATCGCCGAGCGTGTGGCCCGCGCCGGAGCCCAGTTCTTCCGCGGAGGCGCATACAAGCCCCGCACTTCTCCTTATTCTTTCCAGGGTCTCGGCGAAGAAGGCCTTCGCATCATGGCCGACGTCCGCGACCGCTTCGGCCTGCTCATCGTCACCGAAGCCGTGGACTACGAGTCGCTCGACCTGGTCGAGAAGTATGCCGACATGATCCAGATCGGCGCCCGCAACATGCAGAACTTCTCACTGCTTAAGCGCGCCGGACGCGCCCGCAAGGCCGTCCTCCTGAAACGCGGCATCTCCGCCACGCTGGAAGAATTCCTCATGGCCGCCGAGTACGTGATGAGTGAAGGCAACTACAACGTGGTGCTCTGCGAGCGCGGAGTGCGCACTTTCGCCGACCACACTCGCAACACGCTCGATCTCAGCGTTGTGCCCGCCGTCCAGCGCCTCAGCCATCTGCCCATCATCGTGGACCCGAGCCACGGCACCGGCAAGCGCAACAAAGTCACGCCACTCTCCCGCGCCGCTGTCGCCGTTGGAGCCGATGGCCTGATGATCGAAGTCCACCACGACCCCGATCGCGCCCTCTCCGACGGCATGCAGTCGCTCTATCCCGACCAGTTCGACGCCCTCATGCAGCAGGTCCGCCAGATCGCGGCGGTGCTGGGACGGAGCGTATCGGCGTCAATCCATGTTCCTGCCGAAGCGACAACTTCAGCGAATTAAACTATGAAACGAAATTGGCTCAGACAAAATTGGCCGTTAGTTCTTGTTATATCGTTGATCGCTTGCATCGTTCAGCCGATGGTGCTGCGAGGTCAGGACCATCCAAAGACGGAGCCGCAAGCTTCCGAACCCATCTATCACGTCTGCAATGGAGTGACCGCGCCGCGTCTCACTTACGACCCCGACCCGGACTATCCCCGCACGGGACGCAATGGAAAGAAGGGGGGTACCGTCGCGCTCGAATTGGTCGTCGGGAGTGATGGTCTGCCGCGGGACTTTGAAGTTGTACACAGCCTCAGTCCCGGATTCGACAAGGAGGCTATCAATGCCGTAAAGAAGTGGAGGTTTGCGCCCGCAACTAAAGACGGCAAGCCTGTCGCAGCTAAGATCAGTGTTCAAGTCTCCTTTAGGCTCTACTGACGGACTGGGTTCTGATAATCTCTTGCATTGGCAAAGACCGCATCGTCCTTTGCGCAAACTCCTCCTCATCGTTGTGCTGTTGCCTCTGGCGGCTGCCGCCGGCTGGTGGTACTTCCACGAGCGCAGCCTGCCCGCCTCTGGCCCGCTCTACCGCGAATATGCCTACATCACTAACGGGAAGAGCAACACCGTCACCGTCATTGACCTGCGCACGTTCCAGCCGGTGCGGACTCTTTCGGTTGGGACGGAGCCGACGGGAGTCGCTGCCAATCCAAAACGCAACGAAATTTACGTCGTCAACGCCGGCTCCTCGAACGTCAGCATCATCGACGCCGAGCAGAACAAAGTCGTCGCCACCATCGGAGTTCACGGCCGCCCCTACTTCCTCGACGTCTCCCCCGACGGCCATCGTGCCTACGTAGCCAACTCCGGCTCTGCCAACGTCTCCGTCCTCCCGTCCTCGACCTCGACCATCGCACCGTAGCCGCCACGATTCGCGTGGGCGCGAACCCGGGCCTGGCGCGCGTCTCGCCTGATGGCTCGACCGTCGTCGTGACCAATCGTGCCGACAGCACCGTTTCGCTCATCGACACCGCGCGGCTGGCCGTCCGCTCGGCCATCACCGTCTGTATGAATCCCGAAGACATCGCCATCCTGCCCGATTCGACGAAAGCGTTCGTCTCCTGCTCTGTGTCGGGCCAGGTAGCCAGCGTCGACCTGAAGCGCGACAAGCTGCTCGCCCTGCTCGACGTCGGCAAGTCTCCCGTCAGCCTCGCGCTCAAGCCCGACGGCGGCGAGCTCTTCACCTGCAACTTCGGCGCCGACAGCATCTCCATCATCGAAACCACGCCCAACGAGGTCCTGAGCAGCTCGCTGATCGGCTCGCAGCCCGTGCGCGCCATCGTCTCGCTCGACAATTCCCGCCTCTACGTTTCAAATTTCGGCGCGAACAACATCGCCGTCTACGACATTGACGTGGGCCGAGCCATCGCCGTTCTGCCCGTAGGCGCGCATCCCGACGCGCTCGCCCTCTCGCAGAGCCAGAACTACCTGCTTGTCCTCAACTCCGGCTCCGGAGACGTAGCCGTAATCCAGAAACGCAAGTCAAGAAAACTGGAGCCGTCGGAATACTCGCTGCTCACCATCATCCCCGTCGGCATGCAACCCAACCAGATCGTGGTGAAGTCGTTCCTGCTGACGAAACCCGCGGCAGACAAGTAGAACCGCCGCCAGCCGAGTTTATTGTGCTGACCCGGGCCACCCGCTTTCAAGAGTGTCAAAGCGCTGGCGACTATTTGTTAGCAAGAATCGCAAACATGAAGCGTGTGGCCACGCCGAGGGTCGTGGCAACCAGAAGAGAGTACCCAATAACAAAGGCCGTCATCTTACGTCCAATCTCCTTCACCAGGGCAGCGATAGTCGCAATGCACGGGACGTAGAACATCACAAAGATCGTGAACGTGACAATCTGGCCAGCGCTCATAACCTGGCTGATATTCGTGGTCCCGAGCGCCTGCACCAACATGATCATGGACATCTCTTTCCGCAGGAGACCAAAGACCAGCGTTGTGCCCACCGCCAATGGCAGGCCGAGCGAGCGAGTTAGCGGCGAGAAGGCCAGGTTGATGGCCCGGTCCAAGTGCCAGTGTTCCGCTAACGCCAACACAACACTACCGGCGATGAGCAGCGGCCAACTCAGCACGACGAACTCACGCAGGCGGAACCATACCTTCCGAGTCATCGCCATCGGTCGGGGAAGCTGGTAACGAGGAACTTCGAGCACCATCCCGGGGCTCACTTCCGGCCAGACGCGAGTCAGAATCCAACCAGAGAGAATTACGACGAGAGCGTTGAACGCGAAAATGCCTAGCGCCCAGGCCGGCCCCAGGTAAAAAGCAACCAGCGCCACGATGACGTTGGACCGGGCAGAGCAAGGGACAAGAGTAGCAAGCACGCTGGCGATGAACCGGTCGCGCTTCGAAGGCAGAATGCGCGTGGCCATGCACGCGGGCACGCTGCAGCCATAGCCGAGAAGCACGGGCAATACCGAGGTTCCGTGGAGGCCGATGCGATGCAGAAGGCCGTCCATCAGGTACGCGACCCTCGGCAAATAACCGAGATCTTCGAGGAAGGCCAGTCCAAAAAGAAACGGAACCAGATAGGGGAGCACGATCGTCGCGCCACCTGCAACCCCGTCCCATACGCTCCGCAGCAGGACTTCTTTCAGCGTGCCCAACCCTAACCAGGAAGAGATCCGGGCGGACGCGCCTGCAAAGAGGGGCTGCAAGGATCGCTCCAGGAGCGCACCAGTGCCAAAAACAATCCAAAAAAAGCCAAGGAAAAGAGCACCCAGGAATATGTAGCCCCACAGGGGGTGAGTCAGCAGGTCATCGATGATCAATCGAACATCGGAGCTAGGGCGGCCAACTACTGCGACTTCCTCGAAGATGCGCATCGCGCCGTCGTGGCGCTCACCCATGATGATTGCCTCGGCATTTCTGCCGCGTCCGAACTCGAGTTCGCGTCGTGCCTCGGCAGCCGCTGTTCTGGCTTGAGCACTCGCCAGGGCCGCGAGATCGGCGTCACTTTCGAGCAGCTTGCTAGCGATAAATCTCCCTGGCAGAGTGGCATTCCGCTCGTGCAATGTGAGTGTTGACTCGACTCCGTGGATGGCCTTTTCCACATCGCGGCTCCAGGGCGGCGGAGCGGGCGCCGGCTGGGTACATTGAACTTTCACCTTTGCAAATAGCTCGCGGATGCCCAGTCCGCGGGAGGCCACAGTCTTGACCACCGGCAGACCCAGCCGCTCGGACAACTTCTCTGCCGAAATCGCAATGCCTTTCCTTTCCGCATCGTCCATCATGTTCAGGCAAACCAGCATCGGTATGCCCAACTCCATCAGCTCAAGCGTCAGTTCGAGGCCGCGGCTCAGGAGAGAGCTGTCCAGAACGTTGATGACAAGATCGACTTTAGCGGTAAGAAGAAGCCGCTTGGCAGCAGCTTCGGCCGGATTAGAAGTGGTTAGAGAATAAATCCCTGGTACATCGATGAGTTCCAGGGCCGAGCCGTTCTGTCGCACCTGGCCTCTCGATACGTCAACCGTGCTGCCCGGAAAGTTGGCGGTCTCCGACCGATAGCCGATGACTTGATTGAAGATTGTGCTCTTGCCGCAGTTGGGCTGACCAACCAGGGCCACCGCCACTTGCCGGGATTCTATTCCGGAACGAAAAGTGAGCGGTACGCTCTCTGAATTGATCACGAGCGGCAAGTCTCGTCTCCAGCTCGATCTCTTCTCACGAGGCGAACCTTGATGCGGCTGGCAAGACAGCGGCCAATGGCCACCGTAGTTCCCCCGACGTCCACGAGAATCGGGCCGCCCCAGGGAGCGACGGCGCGGACGCGGAGTCTTTCACTCACGACTACACCGAGATGCGCCAGGGAACGAGAGGCGCCGCGCCCTTGTGGCACCTCGATCACTTCCAGCCATTTGCGTCGCGGCGCCCGATCCAGATGTGTTATCGGCGGCAGCTTGCGGACGGCAGTTACACTGGCCTTGGCTCCCATGGCCCACCTGACGAATTGAAATTGCATTTCATTTTCATGATGCCATTCGCGTCCAACCGGCGCTGTGACGTGAGTCACAGCGCCACGCATTTTCCGAATCCCCGTGGGTGAACCCGGCGACCCAGGAAGGTCACCTGATGGGAAAACCGGGGACAGACGAGACATTTCCACCAATCGGGAAGAAGGGGGGAGGGGTACCCCGGGTACTAAGTCGTTAAGGGGCTAAAAGGGGTGCCTGCCCGCTACCCGCCGGCAATGGCTCCGATCACCAGGAACGGCTCTGTGCCATTCACGACCGCTTCGGGCAGAGGAGCGTCCGGCGATTCGTGGGACAGATCCTCTTCGCAAGCAAAGAAACGCAAGAACGGACGGCGCTGTTGCGTGACCTGGTCGCGGATGGTGCCGCGCAGCATCGGATAGCGAGCCTCGAGCGCGTCGAGGACCGAGCGCTGCGTGGCCGGGCCCTCGACGTCGAGCTCCACTTCGCCTTTGACTTGCGCCAGCGTCCGCAGATGTTGCGGGAGTATGACTCGGATCACTTGCGTCATCGCCTGTATCCTGCAACCGTGACGTCGCGCAGCACGTTCGTATTCTTTAGCTCGGCGAGCGGTGCTGGAACACGACCAGCTGTAAGAACTGCAGAGCAGCATGTTTGCGAGACTGTGCAGAGTCCGTCATTGTGCTCCTCCTTCACGCCATCGGCTCGTAGCACAGCAAGACATTCCCATTGGCAAAGGCCCGCGTCTTTGTCAGCTTCAGGTGCAGTTTCTCCTTGATGCCGTCGAACATCGTCTTCCCCTTGCCAAGAACGACGGGGTTCAGCGCGATCTGGTATTCATCGATCAAACCCTCCTGCGCCAACTGCGAAACGATGCTGCCGCTTCCAAAAATCACCATGTCTTTCCCGGGCTCTTTCTTCATCTTTCGTATTTCCGCCGCCATGCCGCCCTTCACCAGTTTCGTATTGTTCCACGACGCCCTGTCCAGCGTTCGTGAGAACACGACCTTCGGCAGATGATTCATCCGTTCGGCCACAACCGGGTCATTCTTCATCGCAAGCGGTGTGGGCCAGTAGCTTGCCATGAGTTCATAGGTAATCCTGCCGAACAATAGCTCGCCTCCGCCACTGGCATTCTCTTGGACAAATGCCTTCCACTCCGCATCCTGTTTGTGCGCCCAGCTCATGTCACCGTTCATGTCTGCAAAGTAACCATCCAGGGTCACCTGATTGAAAACGATTACTTCCCGCATGTTTCTTCTCCTTCTTGTCTGGGTGTCAAGCAACTCCCAAATTCGTACCTATGGGCGGCTCGCGCCAGTGAATAGGGATGTGATCACGGCATCGTCTGCACCTCGACCGAGAGCACGGCCGGAAGGTCGCGCACAATCGGACTCCAGCTATCTCCCGCATCCGCTGAGACGTACACCTGCCCGCCGGTCGTCCCGAAATAGATTCCGCACTTATCCAAAGAGTCCACGGCCATGGCGTCGCGCAGCACGTTTACGTAGCAGTCGCTCTGTGGCAGACCTTTCGTGAGCGCCTCCCACTCGTTTCCGCCGGTGCGGCTGCGATATACGCGCAGCTTCCCATCGGGCACAAAGTGCTCCCCGTCGCTCTTGATGGGGACGACGTAGATGGTTTCCGGCTCGTGGGCGTGAACGTCGATGACGAAGCCGAAGTCGGTCGGCAGGTTCCCGCTGACCTCTTGCCACGAGTCGCCGGCGTTGTCGCTGCGCATGACGTCCCAGTGCTTCTGCATGAAGAGCACGTTCGGGCGCGAGCGGTGCATGGCGACGTGGTGAACGCAGTGGCCGACCTCGGCATTCGGGGCGGGAATGTATTGCGAATGCAGTCCGCGGTTGATCGGCTTCCACGTCTTGCCGCCGTCATCGGTCCGGAATGCGCCCGCCGCCGAGATGGCGATGTAGATGCGCTGGGGATTGCTCGGATCCAGAATGATCGTGTGCAGGCACATGCCGCCAGCGCCCGGCTGCCATTTCGGGCCAGAGCCGTGCCCGCGCAGTCCCGCGAGTTCCTGCCAGTTCTGTCCGCCATCGGTCGAGCGGAAGATGGCGGCATCTTCCACGCCGGCATAAACGGTTTCCGGATCGGTCAGCGATGGTTCGAGATGCCAGACGCGCTTGAACTCCCAGGGATGCTGTGTGCCGTCGTACCACTGATGCGTGGTCAGCGGCTTGCCGGTTTCGGCAGACGCGTCGTAAACGAACTTGTTGCTCTCGCCTTTGGACATGCCGTCCGGTGTGGTTGTCGGTTGGCCGGCGGGCGTTCCGGGCTGATGCCAGGTCTTGCCGCCGTCGTCGGAGCGTTGAATGATCTGGCCGAACCATCCGCTGGTCTGCGAAGCGTAGATTCGATTGGGATCGACGGGCGATCCTTTCAGGTGATACATCTCCCAGCCCGCAAAATGCGGGCCGCTGACGCCCCACTTTTCGCGCTTGCCGTCCGACGTCAGGACGAACGCGCCCTTGCGTGTACCAACCAGTACTCTTACCTTGCTCATGACTCACTCCTTTGTGTATGTCGCCACTAGCTTTTGGCTCTCAGCTGTCAACTCCTCGCGCTACAGGCGCCGCGGCGGCTACCTTCGCAGCGGAATGAGTGCGCGCACGCGCTCATCGCGGAAGAAGAGCCCTCCCCAGACCAATACGCCGGCGACGACTGGAGCGAAGAAGGACGGATCGCCGATGCGCACTTTGGTAGCGGTCGCCCCGCCAAGATAGCCCGTCATCAAGATGGCGCCAAGGATCGAGGAACGCGGAATCATATAGGTGACGGTACAAGCGATCTCGAGGATTCCAAGGTAGAGAATTAGATGTTCGGGATATCCGAAGTGAGCGAATCCCTGGACGACGAAGGCCGGCTTCAACAGTTTCATGACGCCGCTAAAAAGCAGCAACAATACCGGTAGGGCGCTAGCGATGCGTCCGGCCCACAGCATCTTCTTCGAAACCGGGGCAGTTTGCGTAGCCGATTGCATGATTCTTTCCTCCAAATGTCTTCCACCCTCGCCCGAACGAGCCAAGAGCTGCTTCTGTAGCGGGTGCTAAAGATAAAAGGCTTGAAGTCGCGCGTCAAGAAGAATATTGTAGTGATCGATAAGTAATTGAGGAGGGCGCTCGATGCCCAAAGGGCGTCCGCGAGAATTCGACACGGAGAAGGCGCTCGATGCGGCGCTGCTGCTCTTCTGGCGGCACGGCTACGAAGGCACTTCGCTTGCCGCCCTGACCGGCTCCATGGGTATCAACATGCCCAGTCTGTACGCCGCTTTCGGCAACAAGGAGATGTTGTTCAGGAAGGCCCTCGATCGGTATATCCAAAAGCCCGCATCCTACCTGCCGAAGGCTCTCAAAGAACCCACGGCGCGCGGCGCGGCAGAAAAACTTCTGAGTGGCGCGATCGACATGGTCATGCATAAGGGTCATCCTGATGGATGCCTGCTGGTGCAGGGAGCGCTCGCCTCGGGGCCGGTTGCGGAGTCGGTCCGGATGGAGCTGAATCGTCGTCGCGCGGCCGCCGAGTCAGCAGTCCGTCGGCGCTTTGAGCGCGCGATCGCCGAGGCTGACCTGCCGGCCAGCGTGGATCCCGCCAGACTCGCCCGTTACGTAGTCACGGTGATCTGGGGACTCTCCGTGCAAGCGGCTGGCGGCGCCACACGCGCTCAACTGAAGGAAGTCGCCGAGCTAGCGATGCAGTCCTGGCCGGAATAGGGCGGACCTAAGGCGAAGCTCGGCAGGGTCTTCTTGCTCGAGCCAATGCGTTGCGGCCCTGGCGGGCCGCTTGGACGGGTCAGAGACCCGTCCCTACACGAGCTCTCCGGAAATGTTCCAGGATTGCTTCGGCCTGAGACTTTGTCACGACCGCCGACAGCGCCGCAACGTCCGCCTGCTTCACGGCCTGCAGGCTGCCGAAGTGTTCGAGCAGGCGGCGCGTGGTGGATTCGCCGACGCCGGGAATCTCGCGGAGTTCGGTGGCGCGGTCGCGGATCTGGCGACGCTTGCGGTGGAAGGTCACGGCGAAGCGATGCGCTTCGTCGCGGATCATCTGCACCAGGTGGAGCACGGGAGAATGGTGGTCGAGCACGACCGGATCATCTTCCTGTCCGTAGACGTAGATGATTTCTTCGCGCTTGGCGATCGAAGCCAGCGGCTGGTTGATGATCTCGAGCGCTTCGAGCGCCTCCGCCGCGGCGTGGAGCTGTCCGAGGCCGCCGTCGATCAGCACCAGGCTGGGCATGGGCTTTTTTTTGTCTTCCCGCAAGCGCTTGTAACGGCGCGTGACCACTTCGCGCATGGACGCGAAATCGTCTACGCCTTCAACGGACTTGATGATGAACTTCCGGTAATCGGACTTCTTCATCTTGCCGTCTTCCCACACAACCATAGAAGCGACAGTTTCAGCTCCCTGGATGTGCGAAATATCGAAACACTCGATGCGCTTGGGCAGTTCGGGAAGCGCGAGCGCGTACTGAAATGCTTCAGCGATCGCGCGCGCATTCGGCTTCATGACGCGGAAGCGCTGATCGTAGGACTGTTTGGCGTTGTTGCCGGCGAGATCGATCAGTTCGCGCTTGTCGCCGCGCTGCGGGACGGTGATGTGCACTCGTGTGGCTCTTCCACCTTCGCCCGCGAGTTGCTCACTGAGCGCGTCTTCGAGTTCTTCGCGGTCCTCGAAATCCACGGGAAGGTATATATTCCGCGGCACATAGGGCTGCGATAGATAGAGCTGCTTGAGCAGGGCCGAGAAGAATTCGCCGGGATGGAAGAAATCAGCGGTCGGACGGGCGGGGACGCCCGTCCCTCCATCGTTCGGTTGTGATGCAAGCTCAGGCAGCTCTTCCCAGAAGAACTCTCTGCGATCGAGCACCTTGCCGCCGCGCATGTGGAACAGGTTGACGGCGAGCATCTCGTTTTCGTAGTGATAGCCGAACACATCGGCATCATCGCCTTCGACGGCTGCGATCCTCTGCTTTTCCTGCAGTTGCTCGACGCTGCAGTTGCTCGACGGTCGAAATCAGATCGCGATGCTTCGCTGCCCGTTCGAACTCTTGCGCGTTGGCCGCTTCGGCCATGCGCGCGCGCAACGACTTCACCAGATCGGTTTGGCGTCCTTCGAGGAAGAGCTTCACGTCGCGCGCGGCTTCGCTATAGATCTCAGGCGTCGTCAGCTCCTTGACGCACGGGCCGAGACAGCGCTTGATGTAGTACTGCAAGCACGGGCGCGGATGAAAGCGGGTCAAATCCACTTTGCACGACGGCACCAGGAAGTGGCGATGGATCAGGTCCACGATGCGATAAGCGAGATTGGCAGGGAAGTACGGTCCATAGTAAGCGCTGCCATCTTTGCGCAGGCGGCGGGTGACGTAAACACGCGGGGAGCGCTCGCCGAGCGTGAGTTTCACGTAGGGATAGGTCTTGTCGTCGCGCAGCAGAATATTGAAGCGCGGCTTCTTCTGCTTGATGAGGTGGTTCTCGAGTGCCAGCGCTTCTTTGTTATTGGCGACGACCACGTAGTCGACGTCGACCGCCTCGCGCACCAGCGTGCCGGTTTTCGCGTCTTCCCAGCGACCTTCGTGAAAGTAGGAAGCCACCCGCGAGCGCAGGTTCTTTGCTTTGCCGACGTAGATGACGTCGCCCTCGGCATTCTTGTAGAGGTACACGCCGGGGGAGGTGGGCAGGGTACGGATTTTCTGCGGAAGGTCCATCGGGTCCTGAAATTTAGTGTAATGTAAAACAGACGAACAGAAGTGTGTTACAATAATGTCATATGAGTGACACAATCACAATTCGTCTTACAGAAGAACTGGCGACGTGGTTGAAGAGCACTGCCCGCAAAACAGGAGTCCCGGTCGGGCGCCTGGTTCGGGAGCAACTGGAGCGCGCGAAGCGGGAGACCGGAACTAAGTCCTTCATGCGCTTTTCCGGGTCGATCGATGGCCCTCCCGATCTCTCCTCGCGTAAAGGATTCTCCAGAAAATGAGGGGCATTGCCGACACCGGTTTTGTGGTGGCATTTCTGAATCGTCGCGACCGGCATCACGCGTGGGCTGACGAGATCGGGATGCAAATTTCAGAGCCGTTGCTGACATGTGACGCGGTATTGGCGGAAACCATTTTCCAGGTGGGATCGGTGGTCGAAGTTCTTGGACTGGTGCAGGAGGGATTCTTACAGCTTGCCTTTGATCTTCGAGGAAATCTCGGTGAGGTTCTGGATCTCGCTGAACGTTATCAAGATCGCAATCCCGATCTTGCAGATTTGTGCCTCATCCGAATGAGCGAACTGTACGAGACCCTTCCCGTCTTCACGGTCGATGAAAGCGATTTCCGTGTTTATCGGCGGAACCGGAGAGACGTGATTCCGATTGTATGCCCACCACGAGGCTGACTCGATCTTTCTACGATTCCCACCCCCTCACAAACTCCACCAGACTCCGCAGCGCGACCCCCGACGGCCCCTTGGCGATCCAGGGTTTGGCATCTTCCATCCAGGCTGTTCCCGCGATGTCGAGGTGGATCCACGGCGTGTCTTCGGCGAATTCTTTGAGGAACATGGCGGCGGAAATGGCGCCGCCATAGCGGCCGCCGGAGTTGACGATGTCGGCAATGTTGGACTTGATGATTTCTTTGTATTCGTCGTCGAGCGGCAGCCGCCACATCTTTTCGCCCGCTTGCTGGTTAGCCTTTGCGAAACGATCGTACATCTGGTCGTCGCTGGCGAAGATGCCGGCGTTGACATAACCGAGCGCGACCACCACGGCACCGGTGAGCGTAGCCGCGTCCACGATGTGAGTGCATCCCAGCTGCCGGGCATAGCAGAGGCCGTCGGCGAGCACGAGGCGGCCTTCGGCGTCGGTGTTGATGATTTCGATGGACTTGCCTGACATGGCGATTTGGACGTCGCCGGGCTTTTGCGCTTTGCCCGAAGGCATGTTTTCGGTGGCGCAGACAATCGCCGTGACCTTTACTTTCGGCTTGAGCAGGGCGATCGCGCGCATGACGCCGATCATGGTGGCGCCGCCAGCCATGTCGTACTTCATCTTTTCCATGCCGTCGGCGGGTTTGATGGAAATGCCGCCGGTGTCAAACGTGACTCCTTTGCCGACGAGGCCAAGGTGAATTTTCTCGGCCGCGCCGGCGGGTTCATAGCGCAGCACGATCAGTGCCGGAGGCTCGTCCGATCCCTGGGCCACGCCCCAGAACGCGCCCATCTTCAGTTCTTTGATCTTGGCGGCGCCGTAGATTTCGCATTTCAGTCCGACTTCGGCGGCCATCTTCTTTGCGCGTTCGCCCATCATGGACGGCGTCATGCGGTTGGAGGGTTCGTTGACCAGGTCGCGGGTGAAGTTCTGGGACTCGCCGACAATGCGCCCGGCGTTCAGCACCTGGTCGAGCGCGGCCTGGTCGCCGCGCGCGACGATGGTCACGTTGTCAATCTTCTGGTCCTTGCGATCGCTTTTGTAGTAGTCGGGATCGAAGTCGCCGACGAATACACCTTCCACCACCGAGCAGACACCCTCGGCTGCAGTCAACCCGCTCTCTGGCAGCGCGAACGCAAAGCTCCGGATGTTCTTGTCTTTGAGCGTGCGCACAGCGGCGCCAGCCAACTTGCGGAGTTGCGCCGCTGAAAAAATGTTTGCCTTACCGCCGCCAAGCAGCAAGAGACGTTTTGCCTTGAGCCCGGCTGGCCGATGCAGCACCGTAGCTTCGAAGGTTTTGCCGGTGACTTCGCCGCTCGCGATTGCGTCCTGGGCGGCTTCGCGGACGGGGGCGTCGCCGCAGTCGACCGCGGCCGCCGGTTTGTCCTTTTCGCCCTGGTCGAGTACCACGGCGACCAGGCACTCGGTTTCCACTTCTGAGGGGGCAGCAAAAGAAAGGTTCGTATTCATAGTAAGAGTTTCCAGTATCCACGGTGAGCGGGGAAACGCGCAACTCCGAGCGAGGCTGGGTGAATCACTCGGCGGGTTCTTCGCGAAATGGGAAGCTGGAACCCTTACCGCAAAGGTCGCAAAGGGTTCGCAAAGAACGCCAAGACATACGCGATCGTTTCGGGTTTTCCTAGCAGGCCAAGCAGGTCCTCAAGAAAAAAAGGGCGGGACCGAAGTCCCGCCAGTTTCATTTCTACGTGATCGGATCCTGGCCTAGTTTCCGACTCCGGTAAGGGTTGCGCTCGAGGGGCTGCCGCCGCCGTTGTTCTTCACGTTCAGTTTGGCGTTGCGGGTGCCCGTTGTAATTGGTTTGAACGACACGCCGACCGCGCAGTTAGCACCGGGAGCTATGGTCGCTCCGCAGGTGTTGGACGAGATCAGGTAATCGCCTGCGGCTGTGCCCGCGAAAACGAAGCCGGTGAAGGTCACAGTCGTGGTGCCGACGTTGGTTACCGTGACGCTTTTCGGCGCGCTGGTGTTGCCAACCGTC
>JACQDD010000241.1 GCA_016201265.1 Terriglobales bacterium
CCTTTTTCTGAAGCTTTCAGCGGACCGCGAAGCGAATTTCGGACGGAAGTCGTCCGGCACATCTAGACGAGAGAGCACATGCGGAGGCAAGCAGAAATGGCGAAACAAATTACCATCGCCGCGATTCTAGCGATTTGTATTTCTCTGGTGTTGACCCTGGCACCGCAGCCCGCGCAGGGCCAAGCGGTGTACGGCAGCATTCTTGGCACAGTGACCGACCCGCAAGGCGCAGCCGTCGTCAACGCCAAGGTAACGGTCATCAACCAGAACAAAGGTACAACCGACACTGTGACCACCAACGAGAGCGGAAACTACTCCGCCACCCACTTGGTTCCGGACCTCTACACGGTGCGCGTAGAATCCGCAGGCTTCAAAATCAGCGAGCGCAAGAACGTAGTCGTTTCCGCAGACAGCGGCGCGCGCGTGGACTTGCAGTTCCAGGTCGGCGGCGCGTCGGAAACCGTCGAAGTCACGGGTGAAGCCCCGCAACTCAAGACCGACCGCGCGGATGTGGCGGTCGAATTCAGCAGCAAGCAGTTGGGCGAACTCCCCATCCTGAACCGCAACTTCCAGAGCTTGGAACTGCTTACGCCGGGAACCCAGGTCCTCACCGGCTGGGCGCACGCTGCTACGGAGAATCCGCAAGGCAGCAAGCAGATTTTCGTCCAGGGCCAGCATTTCAGCGGCACCGGCTATATGCTGGATGGCACGGACAACCAGGATCCCATTCTCGGAATTATCATTGTCAACCCTAGTCTCGACACCGTCACCGAGACCAAGATGGCGACCCAGAACTATGACGCCGAGTTCGGCAAGGCTACCGCTGGACTCATGACCGCCCAAACCAAGTCGGGAAGCAACCAGTTTCACGGCGCCGGCTATTTTTATGATTTGAATCCGAAAGGGCCGGCGAAAGATCCCTTCTCGGGTGCGCCCTCGCCCAATCCCTGGAAGCAATTTGGCGGTGCCGTGGGTGGACCGATCATCAAGAACAAACTGTTCTTCTTCGCCGGCTACGAGGCAAACCGGCGCACATCGGGAGTCACTTTAAGGACGTCGGTACCCACGGCTCTGGTTCGCTCCACATGTTTAGCGCCACCATCGGAAACGAATACCTACTGTGACCTCAGCGAATACAGCAACGCGGATTACGGAGGCGGCGCCGGTGTGGTATTCAATCCCTATCAGCCCGCGGGGTCTCGGCAATCCTACACCGAGGGTAGCCCGGGTAGTTATAGCACCCAGATTCCGTTTGCCGACCTGCAGCAATGGGATCCAAACGGCGTGGCGGAACACATCCTCAGCTTGTTGCCCGCGCCCAACGATCCCGGCGATCACCTCGGTACATTAAACAACTACCATGCCAGCGGGAGCGGCAGTTTCAACGACTATCAGTACACCACCCGGATTGACTACAACGCCACCCAGAAGATGCAGATTTTCGGCCGCTACACCCACGCCAGCTTCAAGCTCTCTGGTTCGCCAGTGTTCGGCAATCAAATTGGCGGCCCTGGCTTGGGCTATCTTGGGCTGGCTGGCCAGTCGTTGATCAACAACTACAGCCTGGCGACGGGCTTCAACTACACCCTGAGCAACACCGTCTTGACGGACTTCCGCTTCGGATATTTCCGTTACAACCCGCATTCCACAAAATGGGATCAGGGGAACGCAACGGCGGCGAGCGATTTGGGCCTGGTTGGATTAAATTTTTCCAGCGACGCCACCACCAACGGGCTGCCGGCACTGTTTTTCGACCAGTCGATCGGGAGCCTGGGCGAGGGCCTCAATGTCAGCCGCTGCAACTGTCCGCTGATCGAAAAGGAGCAGGGCTACCAGTTCGCTAACAACTGGACGAAAATGTTTGGTAACCATCAGTTTAAGGTGGGCGCAGACCTGCGGCACGCACTCAACTTGCGGGTTCCGTCCGACGCCAACCGCACCGGCGAGCTCAACTTCAACCACGCGGGGACCTCCGATAACAACACCGGCGGGTTGGATATAGCCACATTCCTGTTCGCGGAAGTGAGCAACTTCGGCCGGTACGTGGGATCCCCCGGCGAGCCGAACGCGACGGAAACTCAGAACCGGTTCTTCATCTATGCCCAGGATACCTGGCGTGTCACTCACAAACTGACTGTGAACTATGGCTTGCGCTGGGAGTACTACAGCCCGGAAGCGGTTAACGCCAAGGGTAATGGCGGTTTTGCGGTCCTGCCGGAAGGCGTGATCCGGGTTGCCGGTTATGGCGGCATCAGCATGACCGGAAACACGGCGGCCAACTACAAGAACTTTGCCCCGCGCCTAGGTGTCGCCTACCAAGTCGATCCTAAAACCGTGGTTCGCCTGGGGTATGGCCGGAGCTTCGATATCGGAGTGTTCGGCTCCAACTTCGGGCACACGGTCACGCAGAACCTGCCGGTCCTGGCCAACCAGAGCCTGCAATCTCTGACCTTCGACAACAAGACTCCCGCGTTCAACTTTACCGGGCAGTGTTTGCCAGCGCCGAACGATACCATATGCGGGCCGGCTGACCCTGCCACCGCCTTCCCGGTAGTCCCCGCCAACGGAATCCTCCCGCTGTTTGGGCCCAGCAACAATGTGTCCCCGCACCTCCGGCCAGACAAGGTGGTGGTGCCTACGGTGGATGCGTGGAACGTGACTGTGCAGCGGCAGCTCACCTCCAAAACCACCGTGGAACTGGCTTACATCGGCAGCCATGGCAGCCATGTGTTTAAGGGCAACGGTCCCTCCTACAACATCAACCAGGCGACAGTCGTCGGGTTCCCGGATTTAACCTACTCTGAGCGGTCGCCCTACAACACCGCCTTCAGCACCGACTACACCGACGCCAACGGCGTAACCACGACCATCGTCTGCTGCGGGGGCAATGGGCTCGGTTACAACGGCAACGACGGGACGAACTCCTACAAGGCTCTGCAGATCAAAGTGAACCAGCAGGCGACCAATGGCCTCAGTATCCTGGCTCACTACACCTACTCCAGGGCCTACGACAACGATGGTGGCTACCAGCCGGATCAGCGGGTGCAATGGGGTCGCCAGGACTACAACCGCGACAACGTGTTCGTCTTTACCTCACTCTACGACCTGCCCTTCGGGAAGGGAAAGCGCTATCTCGGCGGCATCGGTCGCGCTGCTGATTTGCTTCTCGGAGGGTGGCAGTGGAATACCGCGATTACCATTAGTAGCGGCTTGCCGTGGTCGCCAAGTTACAACAATTGCGGTTTTGACCGGGACACTGGGCCCTGCCGTCCCAGTCTGATCGGCTCCTTCCATATGGGGGCGGGCAAATTCGACCCTCAAACCAAGCAGGTACCGTACTTCACGCCGACGACCCCCCAGCTTTGCGACAGTACGGCTCAAAACCAAGACGGCAGTTACGTTTGCCATGACCCCGACGATAAGTTTACGCAGCTCCTCGTCACGGAGAGCGGCGCGTTTGGCGCTCCGGGCGTTGCGAAGTTCGGCAACATCCGGCGGAACCAGTTCACTGGACCGGGAGCCTTCAAGGCCGATATGTCCATCTATAAGAACTTCACCATCACTGAGAGAGTCAAAGCTCAGTTCCAGGCGCAGTTCTTCAACGTGTTCAACCATCCGGTGTATAACCTGCCCAACAACTGCATTGACTGCTCCGGAAGCGGCACCATTACCAGCTTGGAAGGTCAATTCACGATGCGGCAGTTCCAGATGGGCTTCCGGGCTACTTTCTAGCGGAAGGGGATCATAGTCAACCTCCGGGGAGCCTGCGGGCTCCCCGGTTTTTTCTCGTCTGTATACAATCACCTCTTAGTATGAACCCTCTTTCCCATTCTTCCGTGCAGACCGTAGCTCTCTGTCTAGCCATCGCGCTGTCGAGTGCTGCTCACGGAGGGACACTGCCTCAGGAGCCCGCGGCCACTGCGCCCGATCAGCCCGCGACGCCGACCTCCGATCTTGCTCAAGTTCGCCAGCTTTCCGAGAGCGGCCAGCACGACGAGGCCCTGGCCAAGTTACGCGAGCTTCAGGCAAAGGATCCAAACCGCAAGGGCCTGGATCGTGAGTTCGGCACCGTCTACTACAAGAAGGGCGACTACCTCGAAGCGATCAGTTCTCTCAAGAAGGCGTTGGCCGCGGACGCCTCTGACAACGAGTCGACTCAACTCCTCGGCCTCTCTTCTTACCTTGCGGGCCGGCCAGCGGACGCCATTCCCTATCTTGAGAAAGTTCAGTCGTGGTATCCGCGCGCCAACGTCGATGCGGCTTACATCCTCGGGATCTGCTACATCCAGACCAAAGACTATCCGAAAGCGCGCACAGCTTTTGCGCGCATGTTCGACGTGCCGGCGGATTCGGCGGCCAGTTATCTGTTTACGGCGCGCATGCTGCTGCGGCAGGAGTTTGATCCGGTGGCGGAGGAGTACGCGCTGAAGGCGACGACGCTTGATCCGAAGCTGCCCGGGGCGCACTTGCTGCTGGGAGAGCTCTATCTGTACAAGTCGCGAGTTCCGGAGGCGATTGAACAACTGCAGAAGGAACTGAGTCTGAACCCGGCCAACGCGACGACATATTACAAGCTGGCCGACGCCTACTCGCGCATCCAGAAATACGATGAGGCGGAACGGCTCTTGCAGCGGTCCATCTGGCTGGATGCGACCTCGACCGGCCCCTACATCCTGATGGGAAAGGTTCTGGAGAAAAAAGGCGAGTTCGAACTGGCGGTGCGCGCGCTGCGGCGCGCGGCCGCGATGGATCCGAATAATCCCATGACCCATCATCTGCTCGGTCAGACGTATCGCGACATGGGCAGAAAAGAAGAGGCCGAGGCGGAGTTGAAGATTGCCGAGGAACTGCGCACGAAGCAGGATTCGCGTCCCTGAAGAGTTTTTGCCGCTGCTGCCGAACTGCATATCCCTCGCTCCGCTCGGGATGACAATCCGCAAATACGGCAATCCATAGTGTATGACACGCCAACGCTACAAGATCGTCGGGCTGGGTGAGATTCTGTGGGATCTGCTGCCTAACGGAAAGCAACTGGGCGGCGCGCCCGCCAACTTTGCTTATATCTCGACGTTGCTTGGCAATGAGGGGATTGTTGCCAGCCGTATCGGGAGTGACGCTCTGGGCGGCGAGACCGTGCGGCAGTTGACACAACTGGGAGTGACCACGGCCTTCATCCAGAGTGATACGGTTCATCCCACGGGAACCGTGCTGGTGGAAGTGGACCATGCCAGGCAACCGAAGTTTGAGATCGCTGAAGGCGTGGCTTGGGATTTTCTGGAGTGGACCCCCGACTGGAGGAAGCTGGCAGCGCAGGCCGATGCGATCTGTTTCGGGTCGCTCGCCCAGCGGGCTGCGACCGGCCGCTCTACGATCCGTCAGTTTCTGGGGGCGGCGCGGAAAGAAGCGGTGCGGATCTTCGACGTCAACCTGCGGCAGGCGTTCTTTTCGAAGGAGGTTCTGGCGGAATCGATGCAGCTCGCAGACATCGTGAAGCTCAATCACGAAGAGTTACCGAGGGTCATGGAGTTGTTTGGTCTCAAGCATCGCGACGAAATCGGCTCGGCGGACTCGCTGGTGGAAGTACATCATCTGAAGTTGATCTGCGTGACTCGCGGGTGCCGAGGCAGCTTGCTGATCAGTAAACGGGCGCTGAATGAACACCCGGGTTACCGGATCCGAGTGGCGGATGCGATTGGCGCAGGGGATGCTTTTACAGCCGGCCTGGTGCACGAATACTTGCGCGGCTCTTCCCTTCCCGAGATGAATGAAACCGCAAATCGAGCGGGGGCATGGGTGGCAAGCCAGGTGGGAGCCATGCCGGCGCCGGGAGAGGCCGGGATCGGGAATGCGCTTTCGCAGATAACGTAGTGCTGAGTTTCAATTCGTGGCGTGAGCTGCGCAGTTCAGTTGCGTGTTGCCGGGGGACTCACGGCTTCTTTCTCGAGCGCCTCCACCGCATCTTTGGGCAGGGCGTGTAGCAACTCGAGAAACGCGGCGTTCGTCCAGCCGAAGCCGATGACGTTAGCCTGATACCCCACGGCCACCTGGGATTCCGACGAGCGTGTCACCACGTTGTATTTTTCGCGGATAGTGCCGTCGCGCTGGAAGTTCTCGAGCACGGTGGAAAGGAATTTGTAAGAAAGGCGGTCGGCTTCGGTGTTGTAGCCGTAGCGGCGCAATCCCTGGATGGCGAGGAGTTGCACGGGGGCCCATCCGTAGGGGTAGTCCCACTGCGCGCCGGAATTTTCCGGGCTCATGGCCAGTCCGCCGGGCTGCTCGAAGGCTGGCAGATTTTTCACGACGGCAGCGGCCTGCTCCGGCGTCGCCAGGCCTGCCCACAGGGGATAGTAGGTGGTGAGATAGCGATAGGTGGATCGCTTTTCGCTGGTGAAGTCGTAGTCGAAGAAGAAGCCGCGGTCACCGTCCCATAGATATTGCTGCATGCGACTCCGGCGGGTTTCCGCGCGCGCCCTCCAGAGCTTCGCTTCGGACACCTTGCCGATCCATACGCTGATCTGATCCATGTCTCTTTCGGTCTTGTAGAGCAGGCTGTTCAGGCAGACGGGAGCGTAGCGATGAGTGGCCGAGCCGTAGGCTCCGAAGCGGAAAGAAATATCGAAGCCCGATTCGCGCATGGAGCGATCGCCTTTGTAGTAGTCCGCGCTTAGGCGAACTACGCGCTCCGGTTCGCATTCCGGGCGGGCCATAGTCATGGGAACATCGCAGACGGTGATGGCGTAGCTTGATCCTGGACTAGATGGGGGCTGCCCTTGCTTCTGTTCGACAAGATAGTGGTCGGCCTGATCGGGATGGACCATGAAGTGGCTGACCACCTTGCGGTAGAAGCCGCCTTCGTCCTGCAAACCCTCGGCCGGCGGACCATCGCCGAAATCGTAGTAACGTGCGAGAGTTGTGGAGCCGGCGAGGTGGGGATCGCGCGTCCACATGGAATAGTCTTTTAAGAGGTAGGGATAGGCTCGCGCCAGCCACGCAGTGTCGGCGTGTCCTGCCTGTTTCTCCGCTTCGTAGGCGGCAAGGACCATGGAACTCAGAAAGGGCGGCTGGGAGCGAGTCAGGTAGTAGGTTCGGTTGGCGTTCAACAGAGCCCCGTAATTCTCGATCTCGAAGAAGAAGTTTTCGATCATGCCGCGGGCCAGATCGGTGCGGCCGTCGCGGAGCAGACCGAGGACGATGAAGTAGCTGTCCCAACCGTACATTTCGTTGAAGCGTCCGCCAGGCACGACGTATTTGTTTGGGAGATAGAGCAGGCCGTGGGGATGGATCGTGCTGGTGTCAATCTCGCCGAGTCGCTGGATCTGCTTGGGAAGGTGCTGGACCTCGACATTGCAGGTCGTACGCAGGTTTTCGACAGCGGGCGGAACCGGAAATCCGGCGGGAAGATAGAGTACGGGGCTCGCCTTGATCTTGGGATCAACCACCGAGGCGCAGTCGGTCATGGAGCGCGTGAGGGTATCCCAGCCGGCGGCGATGTATTGGCGGATCGGAGCGAGGCCGGCCGCGGGCTTTTGTTGCCCTTGCGCGAAGACGCTGAGCGGGTACGCCAGCAGGATCAGCAGACAGATTCGCAGCGATGAGAATCTTCGGTTGTTCATAATTGACCCCAGAGTAGCGTCAACCATCATATATCTTGCGTTCCTGTGTGCCCTCTGCGGTTAGACGGGCAATCTAACCACAGAGGTCACAGAGGGCACAGGGGAAGGCAAGCATCGCTGCTGCTAGTGCAAGCCGCTGCCGGATTGAGGACCGGTCATTTCCATCGCCCAGATGGCGGCCGGCCGCATGTACATCGAGGCGCGGAATTTTCCATTCATCTCGTAGGCTTCCGGCGTTCGGAACCAGTAGCCTTGGGTTTCATAGATGACGTGATATACGCCCCAGGCGGTGTGGTAGCCCTCGTCTTTCAGACCGTCGGCCAGCATCAGCGCGGCCACGCTGAAGACGGTGCCACACCAGACTTCTCGTATCTGCTCATTGTCGTTCTGGATGACCTTACCGTCGGCCCCGATTCCGTTGACGGCGCCCATTTCACCCTTGGCGAATTTCATCACGTTGAAGTCGAAGATCTTCTTCAGCGTTTTGCGCTGCATGTCCATGGGCACGAGGTCGCCGAGGCCGGTCATTTGTGCGTACCACTGTCCGGCAAGCTGATCCGCCTGGATGTTGTCGCGGTATTCGCTTTCGGTGTCGTAGCGGAAGTACTCGCCGTTCCAGAGCTTCTTGATGTAGCTGGCCTGGCTCCTGGCGAACAGATCGTGATACTTCGTTTGCGCCGGCGCATCGTTCAAGACTTTGGCGATCTCCTCGGCAGCGCGCAACGCTCCCAGCCAGAGTCCGCCGCAGTAGGCGCTTTCGCCTCGGACCACCCACACGTCGTAGGTCTGGTCGGGGAAACCGTCGTTTTCAGGAATGCCGTCGCCGTTGCGGTCGTACTTGCGGAGATATTCGAGAGCCAATTGCACCGAGGGCCAGGTGTCGCGCAGAAACTCACTATCTTTGCGGCCGGTCAGGACGTAGTCGCGATACACCATCAGCACAAACTTGGTGTTCAGGTCTTTCCAGTCGTCGGTGTTCTGCCAACTGAACTGGTTGACTTTGAAGAATGGGTCTTCTTCGGGCGCGCCGAGGTCGTGCGGCACGGCGCCCTTGCTCTTGCGGGTGCGGAACACGGGTTTGCGCTCCTGGATGCTCTTCCACTGCCAGATCAGTTCTTCCGGCTCATTGCGCAGGACCGTCTCGGCGAAGGTACGCATCTCCTGCTTGTCCAGGTCAGGCCAGAACTTGACCAGCGGCATGGAGCCGTAGAAGCGCACGTCCAGCGTGGAATAGTAGGGATAGTCGTAGCACTCAAGGAACGAGAAGGACTCTGCAGACCCGGGCTTGGAATCAACGGGACGGCCCCAGAATGATCCGCCATCGGTGAGGATGTAGAGTTCGTTGAAAAGCGCGCTGCGATACCACTCCGGCTTGCTGTTATCGCTGACATAGGGAGCCTGCCAGGCATCGAGGGCATCGCTCCAGGCAGCGGCGTGGGTGAGGCCTTCCTGAGCGATCTTGAGAGCATTCGTGCCCGAGGTGCCGAAGAAGTCGGTGTAGTGGCGATACCACTTGCGGCCCGTGCCGAACTCGACCAGCGGGAGGTCCCAGGAGACAACCATGGGGATGACGCGTTTCTCGCCGGGCTTCAGGGTGAAGCGCACGGCGATGGCGCCGGCGAGCGTTTCCCCGCTGCTGATCCAATGGAAGTCGCCGTCGGCGAGGCGTCCGTCTTTGGAGAAAGGTGTCCAGACTTCGGCGCCGTCACGGTCAGCAATGAACGTGGTTTGGTAGGTGACCTCGACACCCGGGGATTCGAGAGTGGCAATAGCAAACTGACCGTCCCAATCGTTTTGGACGTCGCCGGGACGGATGCGATCAAAGAGCACGGCTTTCATGGTGCCGGCCGCGCCCGCGGGCGTGGCGACGAAACGGTTGAAGTTGCCGGAGTTCGTCTTGCCGTTGAAGTCACGCGATGGGTAGCGCAGCCAGCCCAGCATGTTCGCCCAGGAGAGAAGAACTGATACGGTGACTGGCTTGTCGGTTGGATTGTGGGCATGCCAGCGATATACGGCGACGGGATAGCTGGATTCGCGGTAGTTATCCGGGAGCACCGGCGAAAACTGCTCGAGCATGACGTGAGCCGGCAATTTTTCCCAGCGGTAGTCGAACCAGGACTTCGGGTACAGCGAGTAGTAGTTGCCCGCGCCGACAGGATAGTCCCATTTCCAGGCGCTGAGTTCCTGAGACTTGGGATGATCGGCAACCAGTGCCTGGGCAATGCCTTCCGACGCGCCTTCGGACTTCTCGTAGACCGCGAACTGGTTGGCGTAAACGGTCTCGTATTTGTGGATGCCGGATTTCAGATGCCAGCGCGAGAAATCGCCACGGTAGGTTCGGGAGAAGGTGCCGGAACCCAAGCCGCCGACCGGGGCTCCCTGCCAGTAGCCGTCGTCGATCATGCCGTCCAGCTCCGGCTTGCGAGTACCAGGGTTAGCCATCGGCTCGCCGATTCCCCGCTTCCAGGCAATCTTGGGGATGTCGTCTCCTGCCCACAGGGAAAGTGCACAGAAGACGAAAAGGAGAAGAGCGGCACAGCGGGAAAGGCGGGATTTCATGAAGCCTCCGGCAATTCGAACACTCGAGTTGCTGGTCCAGGATGAATTTTTTCTGGTTCCAGTAACAGAAAATCGTTATTGTAGGCGATTCTCAGCCATCATGAAAGGGCAAAGTAAGAAGGATCTCCTGGCGGCACCGCACTGTTCGTTCAAGCGAGCAGGGCTGCGGCGCCGGCGACGCCGGCATCTTCCCCGTAGCGCGCCAGGAGGACCGGAATTTTGTCGGGCCACGGGTTGACGCAAGCGCCATTCCAACGCTGGCGCATCTCATCAAGGTAGGGAGCGAGCATAGACGAGACTCCGCCCCCCATGACGATAACGTCCGGCTCCAACAGGTCAATGATGTTGCCCAACCAATAGGCCAGAAGGTCAAGTGTCTCGCTGACAACGGACCGGGCAACGGGGTCGCCGTCGGTGCAGGCTGCGCCGACCATCTCGCTGGTGATCGCCGCGGGATTACCGCAAGCCAGATCCGCGAGTTTGGAGGGGGAGCCTGCCTCCACCTTTTGCCGGGCGCGGCGGGCGATGGCGGGACCAGAAGCGAGAACCTCGATACAGCCGCGCTTGCCACAGGGGCAAGGAGGACCGTTGACATCGATTCCCATATGGCCACCCTCTCCGGCTGCGCCGGTGCGGCCGTGATAGATGACGCCGTCAAAAACGATTCCGGTACCGATTCCAGTGCCGATGCAGAGGTAAAACACGTTGCGGTATCCGCGGGCGGCGCCCCATTTTACTTCCGCGAGGGCGGCAGCATTCGCGTCGTTCTCCACCTTCACCGGGACGCGATACGAGTTGCGGATACTTTCGGCCAGCGGAAAATTACGCCAGCACGGCAGGTTGGGCGGATTGATGACAACTCCGGTCTTCGGATCGAGGGGGCCGGGGGAACAGATGCCGATGCCCTGGATTTCATGGCTGGAAGTCTTCTGGGTAAGCACGGATTTGATCGCCAACTCGACGGCCGCCAGTCCGTCGTCCGAACTGCCCCGGGCAACCATGGGGGAGCGGCTGCTGGCAAGTACCTGGCCTTGCCGGTCGACGATTCCGGCCGCGATTTTGGTTCCGCCGATGTCGATGCCAACGACACATTCCTGAGTCATGACTTGTTGATACGTCATCGGGAACCGGCGTTTGGGGAGATGCCGTTGCTCCTAATGACCGTTATGCCTTAGCGTAGCGCTCGCTGTTCGGTTTCGATCCACTGACAGCGAAGAACAAGATATAGAGATAGCAGATGGTGGCCAGGATGAGAGCGTAGTGAATGCCATGACCCCAACTCGTCTCCCCTTGCGTCATTGCCGGATAGTAGACACGGTTGATCAGGTCGGCAGCCTTGCCCACCAGCCAGGGGATGACCGCTCCGCCCACAATCGCCATATTCAAGATGCCGGATCCGTCGCCGGTCAGCGGGCCGAGTTCGGCGATACCCATTGTAAAAATGCACGGGAACATGATCGAGTTAAACAAGCCGACCGCCAGGATCGCCCACATGGCTACGTGACCGTTGCTGAGCACCGAAATGGTCACCAGAAGCGCGGCCACAACCGCGGCGAACGCCAACAGTTTGCCGGCCTTGATTTTCTGCAAGAGCGCGGATCCGATGAACCTCCCGATCATGGCGCCGAGCCAGTAGATAGAGATGTACCTGGCTGCCTCTGCCAAAGCTGCATGGTAGCGGGTGGCGGGGTCCGTGATATCGGCCGCGAACCCACCAATGCCGGGCAAGGCAAGGTAATTGGCGATGGAGCTCCCAATCGCGACTTCGCCGCCGACATACACAAAGATCCCGATTGCGCCGAAGATCAGATTGGGGTGTTTCCAAAGGCTATCGTTTACCTTCTCGCCGATGTGGTGCTCGGCCGACCTAATCTCGGGAAGCTTCGAAATGCCGATACCCATCGCCAGGATGAATAATGCAACTGCAAAGAAATACACATACAACCTGACAATCGCGTTGGCTTCCTGGGACGTGCTCTGAGCAATCGCGGCCGAGGTTGTTCCAAGGATTACCCGGGCCCCTACCCAGGGAAACACAGCGGTGCCCAGAGAATTAAAGGCCTGAGTGAGATTCAAACGACTCGACGCGGTTCGCGGCTTTCCCAGCACGGCAACGTAGGGATTTGCCGCAACCTGCAGAATCGTGATTCCGGTTGCCAGCACGATCAGTGCGCCGAGGAAAAAAGGGAACGATGGGATTTTGGCTGCTGGATAGAATCCGAGACATGCGATCACCATCGTTAGCAGTCCAACAACGATGGCCTTTCTGTATCCGATCCAGTCGATGATCTTGGATGATGGGACCGAGAAAACGAAGTAGGCAGAGAAGAAGGCTGTCTGGATGAGCATGCTTGCCGCGAGCCTCAACTTGAAGACATGCTGCGCGTAGGGGATGAGCACGTCGTTGAGTGAGGTGAGTGAGCCCCACATGAAAAACAGCGTGGTAACGATGGCCAGCGCACTGCCGTAGCTCTGGTTGGAATCTGCCGGCGCGGGGGCCGAGGACTTCACCGGGACATTTGCCATCTGAAGTTCTTCTCCGTTTCCAGGCTGCGCAATGAGTCTCTCGCAGGTTTTTTCGGAAGATAGTTGATTCGGCGGCAAAGGGCAACAAGGAAATGCCGCCAGTCGCAAAGAAAATCGGTTTTCTAGAGCGATTGTCACCGACGCGTTTCCCAGCGGTTCCGGTGTACGTAACCAATACCTTTCGAGATTCGTAATCGGGTGATTCCCCGACCTCGCCCCGGTGACGAAAATCACAGCCTTCGGTTCGCAACGCTGCTCCAATGAGCTGGGCGTAACCGAGGCTTCCCACTGACTCCCGCTGAAGGCAGTCGCAACCCGAACGTCTTCCGATCAGCCCTCGAGAACTGTGAATTTGTGTGCACGGCTGAACTGGTGCTGGGGCGCGATCACACCCCGCTGGAAGCGGAAGACTTTGTCAAAGAGGCGGCGCAGCAGGCCGACGGGATCAAAGTCGTCAGTCTCACCGACCTTCCCGGAGGAAATCCAGCCCTGCCCCCCGAGGCCTTTGTTCCCTTTGTGAGGGAACACGGCCTGACTCCGATCGCGCACCTGGCGGGCAAAGACGGGAACCGGGCATTCCTTGAGGGACGGCTCCACGCGCTGGCACACCTGGGCGTGGAGAACATTGTCGCTCTCACCGGTGATGCCCAAAAGGATGGATTCGGCGGCAAGTCGAAGCCCGTTTACGATCTAGATTCCGTTCTGATTCTCCGGTTGATCTGCGCGTTGCGCGATGGCCTCGATTACCGCGTGGGAGCGAAAACGGCACGCACCGTGCCCTTTGATTTCTTTGCGGGCGCCGTGGTGAATCCTTTCAAGGTCCGCGAACCAGACCTGCTGATGCAGTTCTACAAGCTGCAGTTGAAAGTGGCGGCCGGCGCGCGGTACATCATCACCCAGCTCGGGTACAACGTCCGCAAACTTTACGAGTTGAAGCAGTTCATGGCCCGGGAAGGTATGGACCATATCCCCGTGCTTGCCAATGTCTATGTGCCGACCGTGAAGGTTGCGCAAATGATGCAGGCAGGCGAGGTGGCGGGTTGCGTGATCCCGGACGAGCTGATTAAGCGGCTGGAGGGAGAAAGGAAACCGCAGAGGCTGGAGCGCGCCGCGCTCATGGTAGCGGCAGCGAAAGACCTTGGCTTTGCGGGCGCTCACCTTGGCGGATTTGGCCTTACGCACCGGGACTTCATGACCGTTCTCGAAGGCGCCGCCGCGATGGGGAAGGATTGGCGGAAACGGATGGATGAAATCTTGTTTCCCTTCCCTAACGAGTTCTATCTCTTCCGCGCGAGTGGAGACGGCCTGAGTGACGGCGCCTCCGACTACCAGGTTAGCGGCGTCAAGCCGCAGCCGTCGTTGGTTCAGCGTATGTCGGAAATGGTGTATCGGCACTTCATACGAGAGGGCTCGTTGGGGACACGAGTTTTCGGTCCGCGATTGCAAGCCCGAGCCCAGCCAGCCACGAACGGTTCCTGGCGACATGGAATGTGGCACGCGCTCCTGGGGCCTTCGACGCTGTACCGCAAGGCCACGCTGGGGTGCGCCAGTTGTGGAGATTGTATCCAGGACCATCTTAACTACGCCGGGTGCGCGATGCGCTGGTGCTACAAGGAATTGCGCAATGGCCCGTGCGGCGGCTCCAGAGTAGATGGAACCTGTGAAGCGCGGGCTGACCTGCCCTGCGTCTGGAATCAGGTGTACCTCGGCGCCTTGGCCATGGGCGATGACCCGGGCAAGTTTGCCCACATCCTGATTCCGCCGCGCGACTGGAGCCTGAACCATACGAATGCGCTGGCCAACCGCTTAGCAGGGTTGGACAACCTGGGCAAGCGGAGTGATCTGCGACCAATACCCGCGGGCCAAACAGAGGACGCAAAGCCATGCTGATTATCGGTGAACTGATTAATTGCACACGGAAGAAAGTGGGCGAAGCTGCGCAGAAGAGAGATGCGGTGTTCTTCCGAGATCTGGCACGCAAGCAGGCCAGTGCCGGAGCCCACATGCTGGATGTAAACGGCGGTCTGCCGGAACAGGAAGTACAGCTCTTCACATGGCTGGTGGAACTCGTACAAGGAGCAGTGGATATTCCCCTATGCCTCGACAGTGCCGACCCGGAAGCGATCAGCAAGGCGCTTCCTCTCTGCAAGCAGCGACCGATGGTTAACTCGATCAGCGATGAGCCCGCGC
>JACQDD010000243.1 GCA_016201265.1 Terriglobales bacterium
ATCGCCATCATGGCGAAGCTCTGCATCATGGTCGCCAGGACATTCTTCTTGCGCACCAGGCCGCCATAAAACAGGGCTAATCCGGGTCCAGTCATCATGAGGACGAGCGCGGAGCACATCAGCATCCAGGCGTTGTCGCCGGAGCTCTTGGCATCCGCGACTGCCTGCTCCAGCTTCGCGATCCGCGCCGCCTGGGCATCCGTCGCAGAACTGCCACTCGATGGCGTCTGTGCCAGCGTGCCGAGTGGAATCAGACACACCGCCGCCAGCAGGAGACAAACTGTCAGCACCTTTCCCATTGAGACCTGTTGACTCCTCATCCGTCGGACCGCTACGGGATAACACTAATCGTCGGGCCGCCCCTACGGAAGTCGAAACTATTTATTTCTCCGATCAGAAATCTTTATGTCACGCCCCACCAGTGCCATCACTAGTGTCCCGGACATCTCGGACCGGTGGGTGCGGAAATCTTCATCCGACCTATCGAAATTCTGAATTGTACTTCTCGCCCGTTCAGGCTGTACCAAAGAAGATGGCAATCCATCGCGCATGAGTATAGGAGTCTCCCGGTGACGAGGAGCCACTTGTTCGGCGCGAAGCAAGTTGCAGCGACAAGCAAATCATGGCGTGGTCATCCTCTAATGTGCGCGGTCTGCCCCCTGCCCAGGGCCTCTACGACCCTGCCCACGAGCACGACGCCTGCGGTATGGGTTTCGTCGCCAGCATTCGCGGTCACAAGAGCCATGACATCGTCCGCAAGGGAATCGAAGTCCTGATCAATCTGACCCACCGGGGCGCTTGCGGATGCGACCCGGAAACCGGCGACGGAGCCGGTGTGCTGATCCAGATCCCGCACAAGTTTTTCACGCGCGAGTGCGCAGAATTAGGGTTCCGATTGCCCGCGCCGGGCGCCTACGCCGTCGGCATGACATTCCTGCCGGTCGAGAAGCACGAGCGGCTGCAGTGCGAAGGAATCCTGGAACGCATCGTGCGGGAAGAGGGCCTGACGGTTCTGGGCTGGCGAGACACGCCGGTGGATGGCTCTGCGGTTGGCCGCGTGGCGCGGGTTTCGCAGCCGTACATCCAGCAGATTTTCGTCGGCCGCCCGCCGGAGATGAGCGAGGATGCGCTGGAGCGCAAACTCTACGTGGTCCGCAAACTTGCCGAGGCGGAGATTGCCGGGTCCGAGATCGAAGAGCGCGGGATGTTCTACGTGCCCTCTCTTTCCGCTCGAACCATCGTTTACAAGGGACTGCTCCTCGCCCCGCAGATTGCGAACTTTTACGAAGAGCTTTCCGATCCTGATGTGACCAGCGCATTGTGCCTCGTGCACCAGCGATTCTCTACCAACACCTTCCCCAGTTGGCAACTCGCACATCCCTATCGCTACATCGCTCACAACGGCGAGATCAACACTCTCAAAGGCAACGTGAACTGGATGCACGCACGCCAGTCGGTACTGAAGTCAGAGTTGTTCGGGGACGCCTTGAACAAACTCTACCCGATCATCGCGCCCGGAGGCAGCGATTCGGCGACCTTCGACAACGCGGTGGAGTTGCTTTTCCAGGCCGGGCGCAGCCTCCCTCACGTGATGGCTATGCTGATTCCCGAAGCCTGGGCGGGGAATCCGCACATGAAGCCGGAGAAGCGGGCTTTCTACGAATACCACTGTTCCTTGATGGAACCCTGGGATGGCCCGGCGGCCATCGCGTTTACGGATGGGCGGGTGGTCGGCGCGACCCTGGACCGGAACGGGCTGCGCCCCGGAAGGTACGTGGTCACGCACGACGATTTAGTGGTCATGGCGTCCGAAGCGGGCGTGCTCGACGTCGAGCCGGAGAAAGTAAAGAAGAAAGGGCGCCTGCAGCCGGGCAAAATGTTCCTGGTTGACACCGTCGAAGGGCGCATCATCTCCGACAAGGAGATCAAGCAGAGATTGGCCGGCCGGCAACCCTATGCGGAGTGGCTGAAAGAAAACCAGATCACCCTGGAGCAGTTGCCGGAGCCCGCGCGCGTGCACGCTTCCGACCATGCCACGATTCTCTGCCGGCAGCGCGTGTTCGGCTACACCGACGAAGACCTGCGAATGATCCTCGAGCCCATGGCCTCGACCGGCGAGGAACCCATCGGCTCGATGGGAACCGACACGCCCCTGGCTTGCCTCTCGGACCGGCCGCAGCCGTTGTTCAATTACTTCAAGCAGCTTTTCGCGCAGGTGACCAATCCGCCGATCGATCCCATCCGCGAAGAGATGGTCATGTCGCTCGTCAGCTACATCGGGACCGAGCGCAACATCCTGGAAGAGACGCCGGAGAACTGCCATACCCTCAAGTTGCCGCATCCCATCCTCACCAACCGGGACCTGGAAAAACTTCGGCGCGTGTCACGGGGCGATCTGCTGGCGATCACGCTGCCTGCGCTGTTCCGCGCGGAAGATGGCGAAACCGGACTCAAGAACGCTCTCGACGAGCTGTGCCGGCGGGCATCTCTAGCCGTCAAGTCTGGATACACCCTTTTGATCCTCTCGGATCGGGGCGTGGACAAGAACTATGCTCCCATTCCCAGCCTGCTGGCGTTGACTGCGGTCCACAACCTGCTGGTGCGCGAAGAGACGCGTACGCAAGTCGCCCTCATCATCGAGTCGGGCGAACCCCGCGAGGTCATGCATTTCGCGTTGCTCATCGGGTATGGCGCCAGCGCCATCAATCCGTACCTGGCTTTCGAGACCCTGGAAGACCTTGCCTGGCGCGCTTGTCTGCCGGAAGGCGTCGAATCCGAACTGGCGCAGAAACGCTTCATCAAGGCGATCAACAAGGGCCTGCTTAAGACGTTCTCGAAGATGGGCATCTCCACCCTGCAAAGTTACCGGGGAGCGCAGGTCTTCGAAGCGATCGGACTCAACAAGGATTTGGTGGAAGCGTATTTCGCGGGGACCACGTCGCGGCTGGAGGGGATCGGCCTGGATGTGCTGGCGCGCGAGGCGCAGATGAAGCACGAGCACGCGTTCCGGCCAGTCACGGAATACGACACCGAACTTGCAGTCGGGGGCAGCTACCACTTCCGCGCCAACGGCGAATATCACCTGCTGAATCCGCTGACGATCAGCAAACTACAGCATGCGGTGCGGCAGTCGAGCTTCAAGAGCTTTCAGGAATACACCGACCTCATCGACGACCAGAGCCGCAACCTGGCTACGTTGCGCAGCCTGATGCAGATCAAGAAAGCCGAAACGCCGGTCCCGCTCGAAGAAGTCGAACCGGCGAAAGACATTGTGAAGCGTTTTACGACCGGCGCAATGTCATTCGGTTCGATCAGCAAAGAAGCGCACGAGACGCTGGCCATCGCCATGAACCGAATCGGTGGCAAGTCGAACACCGGCGAGGGCGGAGAAGACGAGGAGAGGTTCAAGCCCGATCCCAACGGCGATCTGCGGCGGAGCGCTGTCAAGCAGGTGGCTTCGGCGCGTTTTGGGGTGACCACAAACTACCTCGTCAATGCCGACGAGTTGCAGATCAAGATGGCGCAGGGCGCCAAGCCCGGCGAGGGCGGCCAGCTTCCCGGCCACAAGGTGGACGAAGTAATCGCGCGCCTGCGGCATTCGATCCCGGGTGTCGGACTGATCTCACCACCGCCCCACCACGACATCTATTCGATCGAGGACCTGGCACAACTGATCTACGACCTGAAGAATGTCAACCCGCAGGCTCGCATCGCCGTAAAGCTGGTCGCGGAAGTGGGCGTAGGGACAGTCGCCGCGGGCGTGGCCAAAGCCCATGCTGATGTTGTGCTCATCAGCGGAGACAGCGGCGGCACCGGCGCCTCGCCGTTGAGTTCGATCAAGCATGCCGGCATTCCCTGGGAACTGGGATTGGCTGAGACGCAGCAGGTGCTGTTGTTGAACGATTTACGCAGCCGGATTCGCGTGCAAACTGACGGCAAATTGCAGACCGGGCGCGACGTCGTGATTGCCGCCCTGCTGGGCGCGGAGGAATTCGGCTTCGCCACCACGCCGCTGGTCGCAATGGGCTGCATCATGATGCGCAAGTGCCACCTGAACACTTGTTCGGTAGGCATCGCCACCCAGGATCCCGCTCTCCGCAAGCACTTCCAGGGCCAGCCCGAACACGTCATCAACTTCTTCTTCTTTCTCGCCGAGCAGGTGCGCCAGTACATGGCGGAGATGGGCTTTCGCACCGTCGACGAGATGATCGGCCGAGTGGAGATGCTCGACGTGCGCCCCGCCGTCGATCACTGGAAAGCCCGTGGGATGGATTTGTCTGCGATCCTATACAACCCTCCGGTGCCGGGACGCGTGGCGCGCCACTGCGTGCACACGCAGGACCACGGCTTGGAACCGGCGCTCGATCACCAATTGATCGCACAGGCTCAGCCGGCACTCGAAATCCGCACCCCGGTGGAGATGAGCTTTCCCATTCGTAATGTGCATCGCACGGTCGGCGCCATGCTCAGCGGCGAGATTGCCCGCCGCTACGGTTCCGAAGGCTTGCCCGACGACACCATCCAGGTTCACCTGCGTGGGTCTGCCGGCCAGAGCTTCGGCGCATTTCTGGCTCGCGGAGTCACCCTCACGCTCGAAGGCGACGCTAACGACTACACCGGCAAGGGGCTTTCTGGTGGAAGGCTGGTTGTTTATCCACCGCGGAATTCCGGGTTCGCCGCCGAAGAGAACATCCTCATCGGCAACGTCGTGCTCTACGGCGCCACCAGTGGTGAAGCCTTCTTTAACGGAGTCGCGGGAGAGCGCTTTGCCGTGCGCAATTCCGGAGCTACCGCCGTGGTGGAAGGAGTCGGCGACCATGGGTGCGAGTACATGACCAAAGGCCTGGTGATGGTACTGGGAGCCTGCGGTCGGAATTTTGCCGCCGGCATGAGTGGAGGCGTGGCCTACGTTTTCGACGAACGCTTCGACTTCACCGAGAAACGATGCAACACCGCGTCGGTTGATCTCGAGCCGGTCATTGAATCTCAAGATGTGCAGATCGTGCAGGATCTGATCACTCGGCACTGGGAGTTGACTGGTAGCCGCCGCGCCCGGTGGATTCTCGACAACTGGTCTGAAACCCTGCCGCGGTTCATCAAGGTCTTCCCGCATGAGTTTAAGCGAGTGCTGGGCGTGAGCCGTACCCGCGAGCACTACATCCCCGGCCAGAATCTGCCCGCAGTCGCGGTGGCGGAGCAGGTGCAGCATGGGTAAGACCACCGGCTTCATAGAGCATCAGCGGGAACTGCCCACGCGCCGTCCGGTCACGCAGCGCGTCAACGACTGGTTCGAGATTTATCAGGACTTTCCCGAGGACAAGCTGCGCAATCAGGGCGCGCGTTGCATGGATTGCGGCGTGCCGTTCTGCCACACCGGCTGCCCGGTGAACAACATCATTCCCGACTGGAATGATCTGGTCTATCGCGGGCGCTGGAAGGAGGCAGTGCGGCAATTGCACGCCACCAACAATTTCCCGGAATTCACCGGCCGGATTTGTCCGGCGCCATGTGAAGCCGCCTGCGTGCTCGGCATTAACCAGCCGCCCGTGACGATTAAGCAAATTGAGAAGAGCATCATCGAGCGCGGCTTTGAAGAAGGCTGGATCCGGCCGGAGCGGCCCAGGCATCGCACGGGAAAGAAAGTGGCGGTCGTAGGCTCTGGGCCAGCTGGGCTGGCGGCCGCGCAGCAACTGTGCCGCACCGGCCACGCGGTCACCGTGTACGAGAAGGCCGACCGCATCGGCGGACTGCTGCGCTACGGCATTCCGCAATTCAAGCTGGAAAAACACATCATTGACCGGCGTCTTGAGCAGATGGAGGCCGAAGGAGTGCAATTCGTCACCGATGCTCACGTCGGGAAGAACGTGCCGGTGGAAGACCTGCAGCGCGACTTTGACGCGATCGTTCTCGCCGGCGGCTCCGAACAACCGCGCGACCTGAAAGTGCCGGGACGCGAACTGCGCGGCATCCACTTTGCCATGGAGTTCCTGCCGCAGCAGAACCGGCGCTGCATGGGTGACGTGCTGGAGCCCGAGTCCGACATTCTGGCCACCGGCAAGCGCGTAGTCATCATCGGTGGTGGCGACACCGGCGCCGATTGCCTTGGCACATGTCATCGGCAGATGGCGAGGTCGGTGCAGCAGTTCGAAATCATGCCGAAACCGCCAGACGAACGTTCACCGCAGACGCCCTGGCCGCTCTGGCCGACGCAATTGCGCACCGAAGCGGCGCACGAAGAAGGGGGCATCCGCGATTGGAGCATCGCCACGTCCGCCTTCACCGGGGATGCGGAAGGTAACGTGAAACAACTGCACGCGGTCCGGGTCGGCCCTCCCCCCAAGTTCGACCCGATTCCCGGCACCGAATTCGCGGTGGAAACTGACCTGGTGCTGATCGCGATGGGCTTCCTGGGTCCAGTCCGGAACGGGATGATTGAGCAGTTGGGTGTCACCCTCGACCCGCGCGGAAACGTGGCGACGGACGAGGGCTCCATGACCTCAGTGCCGGGGATTTTCGCAGCGGGTGACATGCGCCGCGGGCAATCGCTGGTAGTGTGGGCGATCTCCGAGGGACGCAAGACGGCTGCGGCGGTAGATCGCTACCTGGCGGAGTTGGGCAACCGGGAAACGCTTCCGTCGTCGCTGGCCAGTCGGCCGACCGCAGTGGCGTAGGCGGCCTCGACCCAAAATCAAACACTTACACCGTGTTTCTATAAGTTATAAAGAATCGCCGCGACCGTACGGGTCGTGCCGCGGTTTGGCGTGGGTCGAGACGCCCCTACAATGCCCCGCAGTTGCGTCAGGATGACCTCAGGCGCGCCGTTAGGGCCTGCAATGAGTTCTTATCGCCCGGAAACCAGGCGACGCCCTGACGGCCCCTGATCGCGTTAGTAATAGCATATAGCTATAGGCAGATCAGTTTCACGTAGAGACGCGGGTTGCCGCGTCTCGGCTCGGCAACACAAGGAGACGCAGCAAGGAGACACGGCAACCGTGTCTCTACGCGTAGGCTCTCAAACTGGAAGCAATCCCTGATAGATCGCCATTCCGACCACAGCATCCACGCCGATGGCGTGCAGCGTGTCGATTTCCTCTTGGGTTCGAATTCCCCCAGCGGCGATGAGTTCCCGCGACGTCGCATTCCGTAACTCGCGCACGGTGTCGAAGGGAATCCCTTGCAGCAGACCCTCCGTGTCGATGTGAGTGTAGAGAAAGGCGCTGCAGAAGGGCTCGAGGGCGCGCATCATCTCCAACGGAGAGATATCGGTAGTCTCCTGCCAGCCTTTGATCGCCACCCGCCCGCCTCGGGAGTCGACGGCGAAGACAAGTTTTCCAGGACCAAACTCATCTGCCATCTGTTGCGCGAAGCCGCTGTTGATCGCACCTTTCGAAATCAGGGACGACCCAAGGATGACACGTCGCGCTCCCAGGCCAAGAGTTGCCTGGGCCGCTTCCAGTGAGCGAATTCCGCCCCCGACCTGGCAAGGCAGTTGGCGAGCGAATTCCCGCACCAGATCGGCGTTGTGGCCATTCCCCATCGCGGCGTCCAGATCAATAAGCTGGATCAAAGGATATTTCGAGAAACGGTCCACCCACTCTTGAAAATTATCGAACTCCAGCGCCTTCTGTCGGCCCTGGACAAGCTGGACAATCTTGCCTCCCATGAGGTCAATCGAAGGGATCAACATGGCCACCTCACCGGAATGCCCTGCGAGTGGAGCTCCTGTTTGAGATCAGCGAGCCGGCTGAAGCCATAGTGAAAGATGGACGCTGCCAATGCTGCATCGGCGTGCCCTTCGCGGAATACGTCGGCGAAATGCTGCGCGCCGCCGGCGCCACCGGAGGCGATGACCGGAATACGAACGGAGTCGGCCACGGCCCGCGTCAAATCACAATCGAAGCCCGAGGCCGTGCCATCGCGGTCCATAGATGTGAGCAAGATCTCGCCTGCGCCACGGCTCTCTGCTTCCTGAGCCCAGGAAACCGCGTCCCGGCCGGTAGCGGACCGCCCTCCGCGGGTGAACGCCTCCCATCGCCGCGCCGCCTCGGACCGCTTCGCGTCAATCGCCACCACCACCGCCTGAGAGCCGAAGCGCTCGGCGATGCGAGTGATCAAGCTGGGATCGGCGAGCGCGGCAGAATTGATGCTGATCTTGTCGGCCCCAGCGGAAAAAACCGCAGCCGCCTCCTCCAGTGTGCGAATGCCTCCCCCCACGGTGAACGGAATGAACAACTGCCGTGCCGTCCGGCGTACTGTGTCGAGGAGTGTGGCGCGCTTCTGGTGTGCCGCCGAGATATCCAGGAGCACGACTTCGTCCGCGCCGGCCTCGCTGTGCGCCTTTGCCAGTTCGGCCGGATCGCCGGCGTCGCGCAGGTTCAGAAACTGCACGCCCTTGACGACACGTCCGTCGTCCACGTCGAGGCAAGCGATGATGCGTTTGGTCAGCATGTCAGAGGGCACAAAAATTACGCAGCAGATGCAACCCAACGTCCCCGGATTTCTCGGGATGGAACTGAACCGCAAAGAGATGATCGCGCTCGACCGCCGCGGAAAACTTGCCTCCGTATTCGCAGCACGCCACCGTCGTGTCCCTCACGGGAACTCGAAACGAATGCGTGAAGTACACAAAGGATTGCGACGGGATTCCTTGAAACAGGCGCGAGGCCGCTTCCAGCTCCAGCTGATTCCACCCCACATGCGGCGACTTCACTTCCGCCGGAAACCGCTCGCACTCACCGCTGAAAAGTCCTAGGCCCGGAGTCGCAGGAGATTCCTGACTGCCCTGGAACATCCACTGCATCCCGACGCAAATGCCCAGAAACGGTGTTCCGCGGCCGATTGCGCCTACGATGGCGTCCTGCAATCCCGAGCGGCTGAGACTGGCGGTCGCCCCGAAATGGCCTACTCCGGGGAGCACGATTCGAGCGGCGGTTGCGACAAACTCAGGGTCTGACGTAATGGCGCACTCCTGCCCCAGCCAGTCCAGCGCCTTCTTGACCGAGACAGGGTTGCCCGCTCCGTAATCCACGATCGCAATCGTCTTCATCACAGCACTCCCTTCGTCGTCGGGAGCAGACGGATCATTCGCGGGTCGCGCCAGCAAGCCGCGCGCAGAGCCCGCGCAAAGGCCTTGAAGAGCGCTTCAATCTTGTGATGGCTGGATCGTCCATAGAGGACGCGGGCGTGAACGTTGGCCCGCGCGCCGCGGGCAAAGCCCTCGAAGAAGTCGTATACCAGTTCCGCTTGCAGGTCGCCGACCAGGCGAGTGCGGACCTTGGTATCAATAACCACGGCCGTGCGCCCGCAGAAGTCAACCGCTGCGAGTCCCATAGTTTCGTCCATCGGCATGAGGAAATAGCCAGCGCGCAGGATGCCGCGCTTGCTGCCGAGCGCTTTGTCGAACGCCTGCCCGAGGACAATGCCGACGTCCTCCACCGTGTGGTGCTGATCTACGTCGAGATCGCCACGCGCTTTGAGCTTCAGATCAAAACCGCCATGGTGTGCGAAGAGTTCGAGCATGTGATCGAAGAAACGAATTCCGGTGGAAACGTCGTACTGTCCATGGCCCTCGATGGTGAGCGAGATCTGGATCTGCGTTTCTTTGCTGGACCGCGTGATGGCGCCTCTTCTCATGTGCGCGATGCTCCTTGCCCGAGCCCGAGTTCTTCGAAGGTTTCCTGCAGTGCCGCGCGCAGGCGATCGGTGTGCTCCTGCGTCCCGAGCGTGATGCGCACACAGCCTTCGCATCCGTAGTCACTCGAACGGTCGCGCACGAGAATGCCGCGTTGCCGCATGTGTTGGATGAACGCTGATGAGCCGATGCGCGCCAGCACGAAATTCGCCTGGCTGGGCCAGAATGTCACTCCGGCCGATTCGTAGGCGCGCTCAAGCTGTTCGCGTCCCGCGCAGACTTCACTCACGTAGTGCCGCACGTAGGCCTGGTCGGCGAGCGCTTCCGGCAGACAGGCAAGCGCCACGGCATTCACGTTGTACGGCGAACTCACCCGGCGCACCGAGCGAATCTGCTCCGGATCGCCCAGGAGTACGCCGATGCGCAGCCCCGCCAGCCCGTATGCTTTGGAAAATGTGCGCGCCACAAAGAGGTTGGGGAATTGGCGCCAACTCGGCAGCAGAGTTTGGCCGTAGAACTCGAAGTAAGCTTCGTCAACCAGAATGGCAGCTGCAGGGGCAGAACGAGCGATTCGAAGCAACTCTTCCTGAGGCGCAACCGTTCCGGTCGGGTTGTTGGGATTGGCCACGGCAATCAGTCGAGTCCACGCCGTGACCCGATTCAAAACGTCCTTCACCGGGAAACGAAAATCCTTCCCGGCAGGAACGCTGATGACCTGCGCACCCGTTGCTGCGGCGTAGATCCGGTACATCGAAAACGTAGGGACCACGATCAGAGCCTCGTCGCCAGGCTCGAGGTAGGTCTCACAAAGCAGATGAATCGCTTCATCTACACCGTTGGCCAGGAGCAATTCCGAAGGCGAGACGCCCAGGAAATCGGCTACCACGCTTTCCAACGGCTCGCGCTCGGGATAGCGGGCCAATTGTTCCGGATCCAGTTGCCGCAGGCGTTGGAGGACGCGCGGAGAACATCCCACAGTATTCTCGTTGAAGTCGAGGCGCAGGCCGTCGCGCCCACCGAGCGGAGGGTGATACGAGGGCAGCGTGCGTACTGCTTCCCGCGCGCTAAGCATGGCTGCACCTCACCCGGACCGAGTACGCATGCGCGGCCAAGCCTTCCGTTTCGGCAAGACGCTCGACGGTTTGTGAGATCTTCTGCAATCCCGCAGACGAAAGCTTCTGGACGGTGATGAGCTTTACGAAATCCAGCACGCTCAGGCCTCCGCGAAAACGAGCCTGGCCAGAGGTGGGCAGCACGTGGTTGGGACCGGCAGCGTAGTCGCCCGCCGCCTGCGGCGAGTAGTCGCCCACGAAGACCGATCCTGCGTTTTGGATAAAAGGCATATCTTCCGGTTCGATTGTGATGTGTTCGGGCGCGAGCAGGTTTGCCCACTCCCGCGCCTGCTGCCGTGACGCAGCCACCAAAATCGCCCCTCGTCGTCTCAGCGATTGACGCGCCACCGGATTTTGCCTGGTGAGGCGTGTCACCTCACTCGCCACCGCTCCCGCCAGCGTGCGAGAACACGTGATGAACACGGCCAGTGCGTCGGAGTCGTGCTCGGCCTGGGCGACCAGATCGGCGGCAATGAAGGCAGGGGTTCCCGAGTCGCTCAAAACGACCGCCTCTGTGGGCCCCGCCAGGAAATCAATCGCACAGTCGAAGGAGACCAGCTTCTTAGCCACGGTCACATACGCGTTTCCCGGTCCGA
>JACQDD010000008.1 GCA_016201265.1 Terriglobales bacterium
CCCTTGAAGTTTCCCCCATGGTCAGAGCGGCGGCAGGTGCCGATCGCGGTTACATACTGGTGGGTTTCCAGGAAACGCCGGATTTTGGGCAGGGCGGAAGCGGGGTGTTTCAGGTAGTCGAGGCGGAACTCGAGGAAGGGGTTATCGCGGGCCATGGCCTCGGCGGTATTGAGCATGTCGTCAGCCGTTATCCCCGCAAGCGCAAGGCAGACTTTAGGCAAGCGCAGCGGCAAAAAGCGGGGCACGAGGTTGGGCGAAAGAGCCAAGGGCATGAACTTGGAACGGCGCGATATTACAGGGGCATAAGCACAGATGCAACAATGGATTAACGAAGGGTGGTGAAACACTTTGGGAGCAGGGCGCCTGACACCCTCGTAACCTTGACCCGCACCCATGCCCTTGTTACCTTCCGGCTGTAACCCTTTTCCTCAGAGAGAGATGGGTCAGAGGATCCCGCAGGCGGGCGCCTTCGGCCCGGAGGTAACATGAAGAAAACAGGATTGTTATTGCTGCTGCTGGTGACCATGGCGGCTGCCCAGCAGGCTGCGCCGGACGCCTCCGGCGTCGTCGCCACCTCGACCAGCGTGCCGGTGGTGCGTTTCCAGACACCGACCGCCGCCGACCTTTATTGCGCCGGTTTCATCAGCCAGCAGCGCGTTCCGAACGCCAATTTCGTGGATGGCGGCCTGCAAACGCCGGCCGCCACCAAGTTCACGAACGGGGAAATCGTCTATCTGGCGGGGACGGGATACCAACAGGGACAGCAATACACCATCGTGCGCGAACTCCGCGACGTGAACGAGTACGAACTCTATCCCGGACAGACAAAAATGGTGAAGGCTACCGGACAGCCCTACGCGGAAATCGGCCGGGTGCGGGTGCTCGACACGCGCAGCCACAGCGCCGTCGCCCAGGTGGAATTCAGTTGTGATCCGATCAACCCTGGTGACATCGCGATACCGTTCGCGGAAAAGCAGCCGATCGCGTTCCACGCCCCGATCCATTTCGACCGCTTCGCGCCTGCCAGTGGCAAGCTCAGCGGACGGATTGTTCGCGGCAAGGATTTTGACGGAACGTTAGGCACAGGCGCAAAAGTTTACATGAACTTCGGATCGAACCAGGGGGTGAAAGCCGGCGACTATTTCCGCGCCGTGCGGCCTTACAGCGCCGATCTGAGAGATCCGGTGGACTCGCTCTCCTTCAAGGCCTCGACCTCGGAAGATACGCAGCGGCGGATGCCGTCGTTTGAAGCCAAGAGATTCACCCGGACCAATGGTCCGGATATTCACGTGGCCGATCTGCCGCGGCGGGCGGTGGGAGAAGTCGTGATCCTCAGCGTGACGCCCACCACCTCGACCGGCATGGTCGTATTCGCCCTCGAAGACGTGCACGCGGGTGACACGGTGGAACTCGACGAACAGCAGTAAGCAAGGGGAAATTCAGATCATGAACGGGGAAGAGAAATCTTCCCCATTTTTCTTGGGCGGAACACGCGGCGGAGATGTCGCCGAAAAGTCCGGTTTTGCCAGTCGCCCCTTTCGGGAGTCCTAGGTCTCGTTATCGCGGAAGACTTCGGCCGTGAAGGCCTCGAGCGTCGCGTCTTTACGCCAGGCATCGGAAGGCAGGCCGGCTTTGCGGCAGGTCTGTTGGAGGAAGGTCTCGCGATCCCAGTTGCATTCGACAGGAACCTGGGGCAACAGCAAGCCGCGATGCGAGGCGAACGAGACAACCAGGCCGTGGCGGCCAACCTCGACCCCTTCAGGATGAATCGGGAACAGCCGGGAAAGTACGCTCAGGGAGATCTCCAACTGGCCGGCTTCCTCCTGGGTCACCGGCCAGAAGCGGGAGTCCTCGAAAGCGGCGGCGCGGGCGGTTTCAGCCACTGCCTGATACAGCGGAGCGACCGGCATAGCGTAACCGACGCATCCCCGAAGGCTGCCGTGGAGATAGAGCGTCGTGAACGCCCCCCGAGGTTCGGCAAGGTGGGGGAAAGGCGGCGCTGCGGGAAGACCTTGATCGGCAAAGGCAGAAAGAATGGACTGGTGAGCGAGGCGCAGCAGAATGCGGCGCTCCTCGAGGGAAAACTCAGGGGATGGTGCAGCGTGCCCGCGGCCCGCGCTCGCCGTCAGATTTTCAGACAGCCTGGACATCGCGCTTCCTCCGCCGGGACAGGACGAAGGCCCGCCGCCGGCGCTTCTCCGACTTCCGGTCGATCCGCGACCAGAAGGCGACGAAGTAATCGAGGGCAGAAACGAGGGAAAGGAAAACCATGAACCAGATCGCGATCCAGGCGATCCAGTACACGGGAAAGATGTAAAAGCTGAACAGGGGCCACTCGTGCCAGCGGTGGGCCAGAATGACCGCCACCACCGAAATGATCTGCACCAGCATTTTGAACTTGCCAAGTTCGCTGGCCTGAATGGTGAATCCTTCCGAGGCCGCAATCGAGCGCAAGCCGCTCACCAGGAATTCGCGGCCGACGATGACCACCGCCATCCAGGCCGGCACCAGAGCCGGATTGAACTGGACGAGGGTGATGAAGGCGGCGGCGATTAGGAGCTTGTCGGCCAGCGGATCGAGCAGCATGCCCATGGTCGTAATCTGACCTCGTTTGCGCGCCAGGTAGCCGTCAATGCCGTCGGTGATGGAGGCCAGAATGAAGACGGTGGAAGCAAGCAGTTCCTTCTCGCCCTGCTCGCTGGAAAAACGCGAACTGGAAAGAATCCAGATCAGCAGCGGAATACTGGCGATCCGGGTGAGCGTTATGTAGTTGGGAAGATTCACGCAATGGCGGCAGCGCCCGAGGGCAAGCCATGCTGATTATCCTCCACGTGGGAGTGCCAAAGCAACGGAGGAACGCCGACAAGGGGTCAGTTCGAATCAAAACGAATGGGCTGCTAAATATAGACCATCGCAAACCCCACAACGATGATGCAGGGTACAACAAGCCACCATTTGTTTCCTTGCTGTGCGGCAAGCAGGCCGAGAACGCGGGACACCCCAACAGACGCGAGGCTTATTGGCTCTCGCCAATTTGAGAATGGTGGGATGAAGATGCTTCCGAGCAGAAGAGTGCTAGCAATACCTAGCTTTGCAGATCGCGTCATGCCATAGCCTCAGCGGCATTGTGCTCCAATGGACCCACAAGTTCATCTAGCGTTCACACAGGCTCGGCGATTCCAGCCTCCATCGCCCGGGGGCACTCGCAACCTCTGATGCTCGCTGCCGAAGTTGTCGTCAATGACCCAGCGCCCCGGCGGCGTGTACAAAAGCTTTTCACCACAGTCCCACATGGGATGTTCATCCCACCCGGAACCATGAAAATGGGTGGGGCCCAGAGAAGTCCTTAACCGCAAAGACCGCAAAGGTTCGCCAAGGCCGCAAAGAAAGGCCTCAACCACGGAGGACACAGGGGATCACGGGGAGAATCCTCCTGGGATGAAGTTCCCTTATTTTCAGGGCAGAGGGCACAGGGTGCACAGAGATTCTTAGCCTGATTTTCCTCGGCGCACTCCGCGATCTCCGCGGTTCAAGTTGTCTTCACTTCTGTTTCGCGAGGATCTTGTCCTTAGTCTCTCTGGGACCCCTTGTATCCCGCCGCTTTGGCTTCGGCTTCGGTCATGAATTTGCCGCTCTTGGTTTTGCCATACCAGCGTCCGCCTTTGTGATAGATGCCGCTGTTGAGGTTGACCCAGACTTTGCCGCTGGACTTGGCGGCAGCGATATCGCCATCGGAAGCGGCCCCGCTGGGAGCCGGCTGGCTGGCTTTCTTGGGAGCGGTGGCAGGCGCAGCGGGAGCCGCGGCGCTCGGACTGGCGCTGGCGACGGACCGATTCGCGGCAGCCGGCTTGTCGGCGGCGGCCCCGTCCTTCTTGGATTTTTTCTTGGACTTCTTGGCTGTAGTTTCCGGGCTGGGCGTGCCGCTCGAAGCCGCTTGCGGCTTGGCCAAAGCAGGCGAAATGGCCACTGCGAGCAGAAGGCAGAGAGCCAGCATCCACAATGTAAGTTTGTACCCGGAATGATTCATGGTTCCCTCGGGAGTGAGAGGCAAGAGCCCCGTTTTTTGCGGATAAAGAGCCTGGACATACCTGTTCCGGGATGGAAGCAACGCATGGAACCGGGGGTCAACTGGAAGCCCAAGGGGCCTCCGTTAGAGGGTCCCCGGTAATCGGAGACGGCTAGGCATAGATTCCGCGCTGGCGGATGGTGTAGGCGACGCGATCGATGGCCAGCATGTAAGCGGCGATGCGGTTGTTCACGCCGTGGGTTTCGGAATAGCGGACCACATCGTCGAAGGCCGTAATCATGATGTCTTCCAGATGCTCGTTGACCACGGATTCCTTCCAGAAGTAGCCCTGACGGTCCTGCACCCACTCGAAGTAGGAAGTGGTGACGCCACCGGCGTTCGCCAGTATGTCGGGAATGACGAAAACCTTCTTCTCGGCCAGGATATCGTCGGCGGCGGCGGTGGTGGGACCATTCGCGCCTTCGGCCAGGATCTTGCATTTGACGCGGTCGGCATTCTGGCTGGTGATCTGGTTTTCGGTGGCGGCGGGGATCAGGATGTCGCAATCGACCAGCATCAACTCGGCAGGATCGTATTTTTCCGCGCCGGGGAAACCGTGGATGGTGCCGTTGCGCTGGCGGAATTCCCAGAGCGCTGCCACGTCAATGCCGTTCTTGTTGTAGAGGCCGCCGTCCACTTCTACAATGCCGATGATCTTGTAACCCGCCTCGGCCATCAAGCGAGCGGCATTGGAACCGACGTTGCCGAAGCCCTGCACGATCACGCGGGTCGTGTCGCGATTCAGGTGGAGTTTCTTAATGGCTTGTTCGCAGACGATGAGGACGCCGCGCCCGGTGGCCTCGCGGCGTCCGCGCGATCCGCCGATATTGATCGGTTTGCCGGTCACGACGGCGGTGCAAGTCTGGCGCATGTGCATGGAGTAGGTGTCCATGATCCACGCCATGACCTGCTCGTTGGTGTTCACGTCAGGAGCGGGGACATCTTTTTCGGGACCGATGAAATCGAACAGCTCGGCGGTGTAGCGGCGGGTCATGCGCTCCAGTTCGCCCATGGACATCTTGTGCGGATCGCAGATGATGCCGCCCTTGGCGCCGCCGAAGGGGATGTTGACGACCGCGCACTTCCACGTCATCCAACTGGCTAGGGCGCGGATTTCGTCGAGGTTCACGTCGGGCGAATAGCGCAGGCCTCCCTTGGCCGGGCCGCGGGCGATGGAGTGCTGCACGCGGAAGCCGGTAAAGACTTCCAGGTGGCCGTCGTCCATTTGCACCGGAATGTGGACGATAATCTCGCGGCTGGGACTGCGCAGAACCTTCCACAGGCCTTCATCCAGATTGAGTTTGTGGGCGGCGAGGTCAAAGCGCGCAGCTTGCGCTTCCCACGGATTAGTTTCCTGTTCCAGATCTACAGTCTTCATAAAAGTCTCCCCGATGATGGCGGTTCCGGCCGTCCTGGCGCAGGGCTCATCCACCCGGAAAGCGGCACGCAAACTCTCAAAGTATAGTGACGCCCGGAGGGGTAGGCAAGGGAGAGGGGGCTGTGGTGCAGTTTGGCGTGCTGGCCTCTTCATCGCAGGGATTCCAAATACCTCAGCCGCGCAAGTTTCCTTCGTGATCCCTTCGTGTCCTTGGTGGTTATGCTTTTGGCAGGCCCCGCACCACCAGCAAACCCCAAGCAACTACAAAGGACACGAAGGGATCACGAAGGAAACCCAAACTGCACCACTACCCAGTTGTTTGCAGGAAGACGCGGAACCGGCCTCCGCTTCCCTATAATGAACGTCTCGGAAAAGCCATGATTCGTCCTGACTTCAAAGAGTTCGTCCGGCTGTCGCGCGAGGCCACGCTGGTGCCGGTGGCGAAATCCATTTCTGCCGACCTGCTGACTCCAGTGTCGGCGTTTCTCGCCATTGCCGAAGGCGAGCCGGACGCGTTCCTGCTCGAGTCGCGCGGTTCGGACATCAAGATCGAGCGCGGGCGCAACGTGGAGCGGCGCACGGGAGACATCTTCCAGGTCATGAAAGAACTGCTGCGGCAGCATCGTCCGGCAGCGATGGAAGGGCTGCCGCCGTTCACGGCGGGCGCGGTCGGCTACTGCGCGTATGACATCGTGCGGCAGTTGGAAAACATTGGCGCCCGCACGAAAGACGATTTGGACGTCTCCGACTGCGTGCTGATGTTTTTCGACCGCGTGCTGGCCTTCGATCACCTGCGGCACCAGATTCACATCGTGGCCTCGGCCGACGTGACCCGGGGTTCTGCGCAGAGCGCCTACAAGAGGTCGCTGGCGGAGATTGCACGCATCGAGAAGAAACTGGCAGCAGGCTACAAGCCGGCACACTGGCGCAAGGCGGTTAAGAAGCCCAAGCTCGCGGTTCGTGCCCGTACTCCGAAAGCAAAATTCGTCGAGAGCGTGCGGCAGGCCAAGGAGTACATCGCCGCCGGAGACATTTTCCAGGTCGTGCTCTCGCAGCGCTGGGACTTTGAGCCGGGCGTCGCGCCCTTCGATTTGTATCGCGCGCTGCGCACGGTGAATCCGTCACCCTACATGTATTTCCTCCGCTTCGGCAATGGACGCAAAGGTTCGGGCATGCACGTCCTGGGCTCTTCTCCCGAGATGCTGGTACGAGTTAGCGGGCGCAAAGTCGAGTACCGGCCGATCGCCGGCACGCATCCGCGGGGCCGCGACGAAGCTGAGGACTCCGCGCTCGAGAAACAAATGCTCGCCGACGAGAAAGAACGGGCCGAACACGTCATGCTGGTCGATCTCGGGCGCAACGACCTCGGACGCGTCAGCGAGTATGGCTCGGTCAAGGTCCGCGATCTGATGTTTGTCGAGCGCTATTCCCACGTCATGCACCTGGTCTCGGCACTGGAAGGCCGGCTGCGT
>JACQDD010000009.1 GCA_016201265.1 Terriglobales bacterium
CAACGGAGACGAACGGCATACTAGCATAAAAAAATTCGCCGCGTCGGGGTCGCTGAGAAAAATGTTCCGCGCGAGTGCTTCATCGAACCGCGATTTTTTCGCGCTGTCAAGTGTCGAGAAAATAACTGCCGCGCAAAGAGTGCAACTTCTTGCGCGGCAGCTACGGAACCGGGCGCCGTTCCGATTTGGCGGCGGTCTTGTAATTCCCCGGATAGACGACCACCGACCGTCTTCCACCCTCGCCGTCGCTTTCGGTGCGCAAATCTTTTTCCTCGCGCAGCGCAAGATGCACGATGCGCCGCTCGCGGGAAGACATGGGCGCGAAGCGGTAGGGCGCGCCGGTTCCTCGCACCTTCTCGGCGGCGGCGCGGGCCGCCATCTGCAGCTCCTCGATTCGCAGGGAGCGAAAATTCCTGCAGTCGAACCAGATCTTCTCGTGCTCGTTCCCGGACAGGCGAAGGATCTCGACCGCCAGCAACTCGAAGGAGCGCAAGAGCTCGCCGCCGCGCTCCAGCAGCAGCGCCGAGTCCGGCCCGGCGAACTCCACCAGGATTTCCGGATGCTCCCATTCGCGCTGCTCGGCGATCGGCGGATCCACGGTGATGCGGTATTTCAACTTGAATCCGCCGTGCGTAATCACGGTCTGGAGAAATTCTCCAATTTTTTTTGCGGCGGCGACTTTATCGGTGATTGGCATGATTTAGCTCGCAGCTGGCAGGTCGCAGGTGGCAGGAAAACCCGCGTTCGAAATTCGAATCCTGCCAGCTGCCACCTGCCAACTTATTTATCTTTCTTCCGGGCGCGCTTTTCCATCATCTCGCGCATCTCGCGGCCCAAAGCGGTGCGGTTCATAACCGACTGCTGCACGATGCCGATCAGGTTGCCCATCGACCAGTACAGGCAGAGTCCGGCCGCCAGGTTCCAGCTAATCACGCCCAGCATGCCCGGCATCATGATATTCATCATCTTCTGCTGGGTAGGGTCCATGCCCGCCTGCGGGGTCATGCGCTGCATGAACAGCATGGTGACGATGATCGCAACCGGCAGCAGGTGCCAGGGATCGGGTGACGACAGGTCGCGCACCCACCCCCACGGGGCGTGGCGCAGGTCAATGGCCACCCCCAGCATGCGATAGTACGCGAACAGGAACGGCATCTGGATCAGCAGGGGCAGACATCCGCCGGCCGGGTTCACGCCTTCCTTCTTGTAGAGCGCAGACACTTCCTGATTCATTTCGGCCTTGCGCGGGTCGCGGAGACTGTACTTCTTGTATTTCTCCTGGATGGCCTTGATCTGCGGCGCCACACGCTGCATCTTCAGCATGGATTTCATCTGCGTGAGGCGGAGCGGCAGCAGGGCCAGATTGATGATCAGGGTCTGAATGACGATCGCCCAACCCCAGTTGGGAACAATGTGGCTGTAGGTCCACTTCAACCAGAGAAACAGGGGACGCGCAATCACACCGAGCCAGCCGAAATCTACGAGCGCCCGGAGGTCCGGTTCCGCCCCGGTGAGGCCGGGCACCTGCACCGACTCCAAGTCCGGCAAGGCCTTGGGCCCGACGTAGAGCCGGACGGCGCTGGCGCCTTTCAGACTGCCAACGCCGACGCCCAGGACTTCCACCTTGTCCATCTGCTTATTGTTCGGGTCGGACGCACTGTGGGGAATTTCAATCGTATTGCGCAGCGTCACCATCGTGGCAGTCTGAGGATCCTGGGGCAGGAAAACGGCGGCGAAGTACTGGTCCTCGAGTCCCGCCCAGTGGAAGGGGCCGGGCAGGGTGTTACCGCCGCTGATTTTCTTGATGGCCAGCCGTTCGATCTTGCTGTCGTACTGGTAGGCGATCTGGCTGAGAGCGTACGACGCGCCGCTGGTCTCATCCCCGAATCCCGCCGGCCACATCGGCAACGCCGTGACCGAGGCGCCTTTCATCTCGACCGAGGTCTGCACTTGGACCACATAACTGTGATCGAACTTAAACGTTTTCTGAACTGCGACGTCACCGTCGGAGTATTCGAAAGTGATTTCGGCCGGGGCGTGGGAACTGGTGCTGGAAGCTACGAAGAGCGCCGAGTTCAGCTTGTTCCGCAGGCTCTCGTCGTAAGCCCAGAGCGACAGCGGATAGCCGTACTTCTCCGCCGCTGCGGGGTTTACCAGTTCCAGCGGATTGTTCTTGTCATCGGTGTATTTCTTCAGCACCCACGATTTCACCCGGCCACCGCGATTGGTGAAGACAATCCGGTAGAGATCGTTCTCGATCACCATCTCGGATTCGCTGGAGGCCTGCTTGTTTGCCGTTGCCGTGGCTGCGCCTTTCCGGGGCGCAGGCGGAGCAGCCGCCGAGGTTGCCGCGTTTGCCATCGCCGGCGTTTGGAGCTGGCCCTGGGGCGTTTGCGGATTCTGAGACTGAGCAGCTTCCGGTTTGGGCGCAGGCGGCTGCGGGCCATACTTCTTCAGCAGAGGCTGAAAGAGCATGATGACCAGGAAGGTGAGGGCAAAGACCAGCAGCAGCTTGCGCTCCATTCCGGGTTCTTGCTGAGGATTTTGAAATTCGGCCAAAAGAGTCTCGTTGTTGGTCAGTCGTTAGTCGTTAGCGCAGCACCGTGCTGCTGATGTTCATGGTGGAGCGGACGGCACACTGGCTCGTAACCGCCCTTGGCAAACGGATGGCACCGCAACAGGCGCCAAGCCGCCATGAGTCCGCCGCGCAGCACCCCGAAACGCTCGACCGCCTCCATCGCGTACTCGGAACAGGTCGGCACGTAGCGGCACGAGGGCGGAAGCGAAGGCGAGATCCACCGTTTGTAAGTTCGCAACAACCAGAGCGCCAGTGTTTTCATTTCTCCGCCAGTTTCCCGGCGATCACCGCAAAGGCTCGACTTACTTCTTCGAGCAGTATCGGGAACTCGACCGTACGCACCGATTTCTTGGGATTGATCACCACGTCCACAGACCCTTTCAGCAGCGAGCGGTGAAGCCGGACCGCCTCGCGCAGCCGCCGCTTGATGCGGTTACGCTGGACCGCGCCTCCGAGCACGCGCCCGACGGTAAATCCGATGCGCGCACCACCCTCCGCCTGCCGCAGAAAGAACACGGTCATGTGGGAGGAAAAGTGACGGCGTCCCTGCTTATACACCCGGTCGAAGTCGGCGTGCTTGAGTAGCCGCGCGGCGCGGGGAAAGCCTGCCCCTTGCGCTGCTGCGGGTTGCTCTACACCCCGGTTCAGAGCGTCTGCGCTCACTCACTCACAATCCTGCACAAATGACGGGCTTTTGGCCCGCTTGCGGGGAAGACTACTCGCGGAAACCCGGTTTCACCGAGACGCGCTTGCGTCCCTTCGCCCGGCGGCGCGAGAGCACTTTGGCTCCGCTCTTGGTCTTCATACGGGTGCGGAACCCGTGCTTTTTCGAGCGTTTCCGCCGGTTGGGTTGAAATGTACGTTTCGGCATGAAAAATCCCTGCTCCTGACTGAATCAACTGCCTAGAGGCAAACAAAAAGTATAAATGACGGCGCGGGCAGCGGGCAAACGGCGGCGCCCTGTGCGAACCTGCTCCAGCGTCAGGTTCTGGCTATACTCCACACATGAAGATGAGCGGCTTTTCCTTTGCGGCCACGGACTGGGTGAAGGTGGACGCTTCCAGCCACCCCGGCGAAACGGGTATGGCGCTTTGGAGAACCCAAAACTTCGGGGACATTCGCGTTCGCATGGTGGAATACTCGGCCGGATACACAGCCGATCACTGGTGCTCCAAAGGGCATGTGATTCTTTGCCTGGAAGGGGAACTGGAGACCACTCTCGCCGACGGGAAACGCTTCACCCTCAAACCAGGCCAGAGCTACCAGGTCTCGGACGGCGATCCGGCCCACCGCTCTTCGACCAAGGCCGGCGCTAAACTCTTCATCGTTGACTGACTCGGATGACTGACCTCAATCAACCAGTCACGCTGCACTGCTTTTGATGAACCTCGACGACACCATTGTTGCGATCGCCACGCCGCCCGGACGCGGGGGCATCGGAGTGGTTCGACTCGCAGGCCCGGAAGCGCGCGCGATCTCGGAGCCGATGTTGCGGCTGAAGCACGCGCTGGAGGCGGGACGGGCGATTCTTGGGGAACTGGTCGAACCTGACCACACAGGGTCGGACGCCTGTGGGCGGACAGGAGTGTCCGGCCCCCACGAGCAACGGATTGACGAAGTCGTGGTCACGTTCTTCCAGAAACCTCACTCTTACACCACGGACGACATCGTCGAAATTTCCGCGCACGGGTCGCCGGTCGTTCTGCGACACATCGTCGAGCTCTGTCTTGCGCGGGGCGCCCGTCTGGCTGAGCCGGGCGAGTTCACCATGCGCGCCTTTCTCAACGGACGGCTCGACCTGACCCAGGCGGAAGCGGTCCGCGACCTGATCGAATCGCAAACGCTCTTCCAGGCGAAGGTTGCCGCGCAGCAGCTCGATGGCTCGCTTTCAAAACGCATAAAGCCGGTGAAGCAGAAATTGGTCGAGCTGATTGCTCTGCTCGAAGCCGGCATCGACTTCGCCGAAGACGACATTTCGATTGCTCCCGACGAAACCATTCTCGATCAGATCGCCGAAGTCCGCCGGCCGCTCGAGCAACTTGCTGCGAGCTTCGCTTATGGAAAGATTGTGCATGAAGGGCTGACGCTGGCCATCGTGGGACGTCCCAATGTCGGCAAGTCGAGCTTGTTCAATTGCCTGGTAGAACGCGAGCGGGCTATCGTCACCGCGCAACCCGGCACCACGCGCGATCTGGTCAGCGAAACGGTCGCCATCGGTGGAATTCCTGTGCAACTGGTGGACACGGCCGGCATCCGGCGGGCGCGGGATGAAGCCGAGAGCATCGGCGTCCGCAAATCCATGGAAGCGCTGGCTGACGCGGACCTGGTGCTGGTGGTTCTCGACGCGACACAGGGGATTTCCGAGGAAGATCGCGAACTGCTGAACCAGGTGGAAGGCCGGGCGGCGATTGTGGTTGAGAACAAGGTCGATCTTGGGAGTTCTCAGTTTTCAGTTCCCGGTGCTCAGTTGGCGAGGGTTCGGACTTCGGCTCTTACCGGCGAAGGCGTTCCTGAGCTGCGTGCGGAGATTTTGCGGCATGTGGGCGGAGACGAAGGCGCGCAGATGGAAAGCGGCTTCTTGACCAACGTTCGCCATCAGAAGTTGGTCAACGATTCGCTCGCAGCGCTCAGCGCGGCCCGGAACGCGGTGGCGGCGCGCGTGCCGCACGAAATGCTGCTGCTCGATCTCTACAATTCTCTCCGGCCGCTCGACGAGATTACGGGCGCGACGACGACGGACGACATTTTGAACCTGATTTTTGGTTCGTTCTGCATTGGGAAGTAGACCGCAACCACGGCTGTGGCGAGGTAGGGGTCCTTCGACTGCGCTCAGGATGACAATTTCGGCGGCCCTTGCCGTCTTCCTCTGAGTTACCTGTGCCCTGTGCAGTCAAGCTTCTTATGTTCCTTGGCCGATCTCTGCATGTTCTGCGCTTAAACGGGTTCTAACTCTCTCCACTTGCTCGGCCATGGCGAACTTCAGCTTCTCGATGCCCTCGCCGGTGACGGCTGAGATCGGGTAGAACTTCAGCTTCTTGCGGGTGCACCAGCTTTTCAGTTTTTTCAGCTTTTCGGGATTCGCGACGTCGATCTTCGAGGCCACCATGAGCATCGGCTTCTTCTCGAGCTCCGCGCCGAAATTCGACAACTCGCCGAGGATCACTTCGACATCTTTCACGACGTCGGGGCGGCCGCTCGCGTCCGAGACATCCACCAGGTGAACGAGGAGACGGGTGCGCTCGATGTGGCGCAGAAACTGCGTGCCCAGGCCGGAGCCGGTGTGGGCGCCTTCGATCAGGCCGGGGATATCGGCTACCACGAAGCTGATTTCCTCTTTTGCGTCGCCGACGGCGACCACGCCCAGGTTCGGTTCGAGCGTGGTGAACGGATAGTCCGCAATCTTCGGCCGCGCCGCTGAGATGCGCGAGATCAGCGTGGACTTGCCCACATTTGGATATCCGACAATGCCGACGTCGGCCAGCAGCTTAAGCTCCAGGAGAAAGTTGCGCTCTTCTCCGGGGCGGCCGTCTTCGTGCTCGCGCGGGGCCTGGTGGGTGGAGGTGGCGAACTGGGCGTTTCCGCGGCCACCGCGTCCGCCGCGGGCAATCACGATGCGGTCGTCGGCGTGCGCGAAGTCGTGCACTTTTTCACCGGTGTCTTCGTCATACACGATCGTTCCGACCGGCACTTTCAGGACGATGTCAACTCCGTCGCGGCCGGTCTTCTTGGCACCTTCGCCGTGGCGTCCGCGCTGAGCTTTGTATTCGGGATTGAAGCGGAAATGCACGAGCGTGTTGTGGCGCTCGCTCGATTCCATCCAGACGTCGCCGCCTTTGCCGCCATCGCCGCCGGACGGTCCGCCGCGCGGGACGTACTTCTCCCGCCGGAAGGCCATGCAGCCGTTGCCGCCGTCGCCTGCTTTGACCCGGATTTTGGCTTCGTCGATGAACATCGGTGGTTCGTGATTAGTGGTTGGTGGTTAGTGAAACCTTGCCAGAAAACAGAATAGCCCCTCGACAACAGGGGCTATGGTTGCCGTCGTGTGTCCGCGGCGAATCCTAGTTCTCGGTGACTGCGACCGGTTCGACCATGACGAACTTCCCCATCGAGCCTTTGTCGAGAAACTTGATGCGCCCGGTGATCTTGGCGAACAAGGTGTCGTCCTTGCCCCGGCCGACGTTCAGACCCGGCTTTACGCGCGTGCCGCGCTGGCGCACGATGATCGTGCCGCCCGGCACGAGTTGTCCGCCGAATGCCTTGAACCCAAGCCGCTGCGCGTTTGAATCGCGCCCATTTCGTGATGTTCCCTGCCCTTTTTTATGCGCCATGAATCAGTTCCCAGTGGCCAGTAGCCAGTAAACGCGCTCAAGATTTTTCTCTCATCCCGAGCGGAGTCGAAGAGCCTGCCCCGAGCGAAGCCGAGGGGACCCCTACCTAGAATTACTTCTTCTTCGTAGCTTTCTTCGCGACGGCCTTCTTGGCCGCCTTTTTCTTCGCTGGCTTAGCGGAGGCCTTCACTTCCGCGCCTTCGGCCGCGGCCTTCTTCGCTTTCGGCTCTTTCTTCAGCAACTCGGGCGCCTTGAAGGACTGGCCGTCGAAGGCGATTTCGGTGATGCGGACGGCGGTGAAGTCCTGACGATGCCCGCGCAGCTTCTTGTATTGTTTCTTGCGCTTGTAGTGGAAAACGAGGATCTTGTTGCCGCGTCCCTGATCGACGACTTCGCCGGTCACGCGGGCTTCCGATCCGGGACGAACCACGCTGCCGGCTTCGGCTGAAACCGCCAGCACGTCGCTAAATTCCACCCGGCCATCGGTGCCGTTGATCTTTTCGACCCGGACCACGTCGCCCGGGGACACCTTGTACTGTTTACCACCTGCGCGGATGACCGCGTACATAACTCTCCTCCAGGACTCGCGTAAGGGCGCCTGACGCTTGCCTTCGACTACGCTCAGGACGGGCCCAGGCGGAGCGAAGCTCCGCAAGTCTCAATCTTGTGCTTGCTGTTTCCCCGCTGCGGCTTCTGACCGGAAACGCGGCGCGAACCCAGAACGGGCCCGCAAGTACAGGCAAACCCAATTAGTTTATCGTGCCCTGTGGAAATCGGTCAAACGGGAAGGCAGTGGCTAGTGGTTAGTGGGCAGGGTCAGCAAAAGCTTTGTTCACCGGATCGCTCCGGCCATGGCTGCGAATGCTGAGGCCACGCGGGGTGTCCGCGTGGCCTGATGGAATGTGCTGGTTTCTATTCGGGCAAGGCTCCGGAGCTACTTCGCCTCCTGCTCGGTGCTGGGCGGCGTTTTTGCTGCGACCTGCTCGGTCTTCACTTCGACGGGCTGGATTTTCACACTCGCCAGGATCTTCTCCAGCTTGGCAAAAACTTCGTCGCGACCGACGGGCTCAACGCCGTCTTGAGTGCCGTAGCCGGCGGTGCCGAGCCCGAGAACGAATTCATAGCACGCGCCACCTTCGTAGCGATGGTAATACTGGGCTTCGGCCTGCTTCATGGCGTCGGCAGAAAAGTCGGTAGTCTTGGCGAGCTGCATCGAACCGACTGCGACTTTCTCCGGGTCCACGGCCTCTCCGTCAGGATTACGGGTGTCTACGAAGGCGAACTGCGAGCACTCCTGCTCGGAGAGGCTGCGATTCACGTTCACATTGAAGAATGCGGTAGTGAAATCCGTGCCGGGGTACGAAGTGTGCGGCACGGCGACCGTCGCGATCGCGGCTCCGCCGGGTTGCACGAAGTTCATAGGCACCGGGCCGAGGCCGTCAATTTCCGGCAGCGCTTTTTCTCCGGCAGCGAGTTCATACTTCCGCGGATAGCGGAAGGAGATGCCGCTGTTGGGATCGCTATAGGTGACTGTCGCAGGCCGTTTCTTTTTCGCTTTCTTTGGCGCGACGGGCGCAGCCGGGGCGGGGGTTGTGGAAGCGGCCGTTGTCGCTGGAGCGGCGTCGGGCTTCGGAGAAGTCTGTGACGGGTTGGAAACGCCAACCAGCGCCGGTTTCGACGCCTGCTTCGAGCAGGCGCTCATTGCGATCAGAAACCCAACGATCACGAATCCGGCGATCATCGCGATCTTCTGCTGGCGCGACCAGGACGACAGAATCGTTCCAGAGAGGGTGCTGTTGTTCGTTGTCTTGCTGGGGATTTGCTGAAAGTTTGCCATGTCTCACCTCCGCTGCTGACGCAGACGCAAGTGATAGGGCAGGAAGGAGACCAACGCGAGGCTTGTTGATGCGACGAGACTTATTGGCAGAATTGACGCGAGACGGTGAGCTTCGACAACCACAGTGTGTCGCCTGGGACACACCGCCAGTAGGCCAGAGTCCTTCCCGTAGAATGCGGAGGTGAGCCAAGCCTCGAACTCTTATCGCGGACGCTTGGCGCCCTCGCCGACCGGCCTGCTGCACATCGGGCATGCGCGGACGTTCTGGATGGCGGCGCAGCGGGCGATCGAGCGTCAGGGCAAGTTAATACTGCGCAACGAAGACCTCGACCCGCAGCGGTCGCGGCCTGAGTTTGCTGCCGCCATGATCGAGGACTTGCGGTGGCTGGGAATCCGCTGGAGTGAAGGGCCGGACTGCGGCGGGCCATACGCTCCTTATTCGCAGAGTGAGCGGCGGGACTGCTATCTGGAAGCGTGGCGACGACTGCGGGATGGCGGGTTCATTTATCCGTGCACTTGTTCGCGGAAGGACCTGGCGCAGGCGGCGACTGCTCCCAACGACAACGACGACGAGCCCGTCTATCCCGGCCGATGCCGCACCCGAACCGACGCGGGCCAGTTCGTCGAGCCCGCGGGCGTGAACTGGCGGTTGCGCGTGGGCGCCGGCGAGGAGATCGCGTTCGACGATCTGAATCTGGGCGCGCAACGCTATGTCGCCGGGCGCGATTTCGGAGATTTCCTGGTGTGGCGACGCGACGATGTTCCTGCCTACCAGTTGGCCGTCGTAGTGGACGACGTGGCCATGCGGATCACGGAAGTCGTGCGCGGCGCTGATCTGCTGAAGTCGACAGCGCGGCAACTACTCTTGATTCGCGCACTCGAATATCCCACGCCGGAGTATTTTCACTGCGAACTGGTGCGCGACGCGTCGGGCGTGCGGCTGGCGAAGCGGCAAGATGGGCTGAGTATCAGGGGTTTGCGGGAGAGTGGACTCTCCGCCAACAAGGTTCTGCAGATGGCTTGCCAGTAGTCCTAATCGAGGCTGGCGGTTTGTGGGAAACAGCCGTGTTCGTGAGCCTCAGCGGCGCAGTCGGAGCGAGGGTCTTGATAACCACAGTCGCACATGGGATGTTCATCCCACCCGGAACCATGAAAATGGGTGGGGCCCAGAGAAAGTCCTTAACCGCCAAGGCCGCAAAGGTCCGCCAAGGCCGCAAAGGTCCGCCAAGGCCGCAAAGAAAGGCCTCAACCACGGAGGACACAGGGCATCACGGGGAGAATCCTCCTGGGATGAAGTTCCCTTATTTTCAGGGCAGAGGACACCCTTCGGCTCCGCTCAGAGCAGGCTCCGGTGCACGAAGGGAGACCTTTGTGGTTGACGTAGGCGCCAGCCTGGAAGCTCCGGCAGTCGAAAAAGCCTCGTTTTAGGCGGATTTTGAGGGGGTACCATAGGAAAAACCGCATAGAATCTGCACAAAACGCTACTTTTCCACAGGCGAGTGGGTTAAGATGCGGTCGTTCCGCAAGAAAATTTCGTCTGTCCCCCAAGGAGGACTCATGGCATCTGGTATGACCAAGACCC
>JACQDD010000010.1 GCA_016201265.1 Terriglobales bacterium
CGGATGCCAGCCCTGGAGCGGGTGGCGTCATGAACCGCAAACCTTTTCTAAAATCGCTGAGCGAGGAAAGGGGAAATTGCCCCCTTCCCTCGCGCACCCATCCCCAACAACAAAACCTGGCCGTTTACACAGAAGAGTTGACACACCTTTTTCGACCTATCGCACTCAAGCAGACGTCGAACTCGGCTATCGCTTGACTCCTACACTCTGCGTTACCGAGCACTTGCCGTCCGATTCCCCAATCTGGACGACAAGTTGGCGAGTATCTTTGGCGGCCGTGATCATGGTCATTTTCTCCCCCGAAATGGTTGCGTCGACTTTCCACCCATTGTCGGCGAGCCCCTTCTTGTAGAACGCGAGGGTCTTGTCGAAGCTGTCGGCGGATTCGAGAACCAAACTGGAGCCTTTGTTGTCGGCGTTGTTCACCGAAGTGGCCATCACTATTTTGGCGCCGCTCGCCACGGGAACATCCTTGGGATAATCGTCCGGAAGCTTGCTGCCTTCCGAAGCAATCGTCATTTGTTCACCGTTTTTCCCGGTGAAAGTGACCGTGGACTGCCCCGCTTTCCCACTTTCTTCTACGGTGACTTTTCCGTCGGGAGTCGATACGGTTTTGGACCGGTTGCAACCCGCCAGGAGGAGCGCTAGACAAAGCACTACAATTCGATGTGAGAACATAGCGCCAAGAGTGTACCCGGTGTTTGGGCGATCATCAAGGCAACGCTCCACGGAACCCCTTGCCGGCAACCCTGCTTACTTTTCCACTCGCAGGAAGTCTCCCGTGGAAGCATTCACCGCCACCCGCAACTTCGCGCTGTCGCGGTCGGTGCCGTAGATCACGTGCCAGGTGAGTTCGTTGGTCTGCCGGTTCCAATCGAGGACGTAAACGATGGGGGTATCGGCAGCCGTCTCCAGCAACTTGTCTCCGCCGTGTTTCTGGGCCACGTCCAGCGCCTGGTCCGAATCCACCTTGAGAAACGCGATATCGAAGACTTGGGTACTTGAATTCGTCGGGCTATACGTATCCTCTGTACCGAAGGAGACTTCTCCCGCGGTCCAGGTATAGGGTTTGCTGGAACGCTGCAGCGGCGAGGCGAAGCCGGCGCGCCACGCCAGCGACTTGCCCTCCCTCCCTTTCGAATCTCCCGTAGGCTGGGACTCGAGCTTGTAGGCCTGCGCGTCGCGAGCCCACCCCCGGGCCGCGATGTAGCACTTCTGGAACGCACTCCGGCCAGTGATAGCTTCGGGAGCCTTGGGCTTTTCTGCTGGCGCGGGCTTGCTCGGTTCCGACGAGCACCCCGCCATGAATCCGAGCGCGAGCACGGTAACGACCAGTTTTCTCATGGCCTTTTCCTGTAGGATTGTTTGGCGAATCGCATCGCCATTGTACTGAACCTCAACCATGGATTCCTATCTCGAACGGTTGCAGCGGGAACTCGAAGACGCAACAGTCGGTACAACTTCCGCCAGTATGGCAAACCGTCCGTCGGGGAAGTGGTCCCCGGCCCAGGTTCTGGAGCACCTCTTTCTCACCTACCGGGGCACCAATGCGGGACTGGCCAAGTGTTTGGAGAAGGGCGCTCCGCTGGCAAGCCCTGCCACGCTCAAGCATCGGATGGGCACGTTGCTGGTGGTGAATCTCGGGTACCTGCCCAGCGGGTACAAGGCTCCGGAGCGCGCCACTCCCACGGGAATGCCCGCCGAAGAAGTGCAGCGCGCCATCTTTGCCGAAATTCAGCAGATGGATGCAGGACTGGCCGAATGCGAGCGCAAGTTCGGAGTACGAGCCAAGATTTTGGACCACCCGGTTCTTGGACCCTTCAACGTATGTCAGTGGCGCAAATTCCACTGGGTCCACGGACGGCATCACGCGCGCCAGATTCGCGAGCGGCTGGGAAAAGGTTGAGGCTCTAAGAAGAAACGCGACGGAGGCTGGCGAGACTTCCCAAGCTCCATCGCGGTAGAAACGCGCATGCATTGCACGGCCGCGGAGTTCACGGCGCCGGCAGAACCCAGCAGGCATTATTCCCGAACCGTTGCCGGAGCCCCCGCCTTGCGCGCTTGTTCCTTCAGGTCTTCAAGTTCCTGCCTGGCGGCCTCCACAGCTTTCTGCTGCTCGTCGATCTGCTTTTTGAAGTCCGCGTCTTCTTTGTCCCACATCGCGGCGTTGCGCAGGCGACTTCCGGCGTCGGAATACATGGCCACGGCGCGCAGGCGATATTCCCGCCGCGTCAGCTCCAGTTCGTGGCTCAGGGATTCGACCTTTTTCTTCTGCTCGTCGATCTTTTTCTTCCAATCATCGGCAGCCTTCTGGCGCTCTTCCGCCGCAGCTTTCGGATCCGAGTTTGGGGCCGCTTGCGCAGGCTGGCCCTGCCCGTTGACGTCTCCGGTTTGATTCCCGTCATTGGCACTAGCGGCCGGCGCCGGCCCTACGACGCTCAGGTGATCTCCCTTGGGCAGGTTGTCATTATCAAAGTGGCGATTCGCCGGACTTTGCTGCGTCTTCCCCTTGCGAGTCGAGCGCGCTACCTCTCCCAGGGACTGGCCGGACGCCATGCTCACCCCTACCAGGAGCAACACTCCTATTGCCATGCAAACCATGCGTTTCATGTGGTCATTCCTTCCGCAAGCCCGCGACCCACTCGCGCGCCTGTCATGTTTGGTGTCAAGAACTCGCTGCCGCCGCTTTGGCGCCTGCCAGGAAACTGCCGATGGTTCGGTCCAGCTGCGCTGCTTCGTTAGCGATGTCGTCGGCTAACTGCCCCGCCAACTCTGGATCCCGGCTGTGCGCCAACTGCTGCGCATATCCCGCGATCGTGGTCAGGGAACTTCTCAGTCCCAGCGCCATTTCTGCGGAAACTTCCTGGCGCATCTCCTGGTCCTGCCGGATGCGCGCAATTTCGGTCCGGTCCGTCAGCACGAAGGTCGTCCCCATCAGGCTGGCGTCTTCGGCCAGCACTGGAGAAACCGTCAGTTCCAGCACAAGGCGGTTTCCTTCCGGGCTGACATAGTCGAGGACCAATCCCCGTACCACCGACTCTCCCGCCAATGCAGGAGCGAAGGCCTGTTCGAGGCTCATGGCAGCTCCACTGCGCCCGTTTTCTTGCCGGAGTTTCGCCGTGCGAAAAAGGTCTGCGGTTCGCATCCCCACCGGTGAGGCAAATCCCAAAAGCTTGCGGGCCGCCGAATTCGCTTGCCGCACCAGCCCGCTGGTATTGAAAAACAACACACCACAAGAAAGATTCGCCAGCACCGTTGCGCTAAGGGTATCGGACGCCTTCGCTTTTCTGCGCGCAGCGGCCTGTTGCGCTGTGAGTTCGTGCTTCTGCTGCTTCAGCTGCTGAATGACGGCGTGATAGCTGTGTACTGGGAGGCCCTCAGCTGCCAGCGGAAGCTGGGCCAGCGAGTCGGCCTCTTCGGCTAGGCTCTTGCGCATGCGCCGGATCACAAACGCACCCAGCACGAACGCTGCGACCGCAACCAGCAGGAGTACGGCCATGCGCAAGGCCATCGGATTGAGCAGCAGCTTCACAGCAACCCCCAATACCAGTGCAGCAGCCGGTTTCCAAAAACGAACGCCAGCATCGCCATGCTTCCGAGAAACACTCCAAACGGCATTTCGTAATAGCGCAGAGCCATGCGGGCCGATTGCCAGGCTCGCCGGCGAGCTTTGCCGGAGGTAGCTCCGCGTGCTGCATTCCGGCGCGTACGCTTCGCCCAAACCGCCACCACCGTGCTGATGCCGAACAGCGACCCCGCCAACGAAGCCGCCAGGATGGTCAACACCGTCAACTTGGTTCCCAGAAACGCGCCGATCATCGCCATCAGCTTCACGTCCCCGAATCCCATGCCTTCCACGCCGCGCGCCCGTAGATAGATGGCTGCAGCTCCGTACAGAAACGACGCCCCAACCGCAGCTCCGAGCGCCGCATCCGCCAGTGACCACAGCCGCCAGGAAACGTCGCTACTGACCGGCAGCGATACCAGGCCGGGCATGATCCGTGACGCCAGATCATTCACCGGCACCAGAAGACTGAAAACGACGCCCAACGCCAGACCGGGCAAGGTCAGCGCGTCGGGCAGCAGCTTGGTTTCTGCGTCGGTGAAGATCAACCCCAGCAGCAGGTAGCCCAGCACGATGCACTTCAGCATGACCAGGCTCAGTCCGAAGTGGGCGTAGCAGCCGAGAAATAGCAGGCCCGTGACCAGTTCAACCACGAGATAGCGCGGAGAGATGGGCTCTTTGCACTGGCGGCACTTTCCGAGCAAAATCAGCCAGCTCAGAACCGGCAAATTGTCATAGAGCGGAATCATCTTCCCGCAGTGCGGACACGCCGAGCGCGGCGTCACCACCGACTTCTCCAGCGGCAGCCGGTAAATGCACACGTTCAGGAAGCTGCCAAAGGCCAGCCCCAGTGCGAACATCGCGCCTGCGAAAAGAGGGTCCACGTTAGCTAAGTGCCCAGTTTGTCTGGATTTGCCGATTATATTCCGGGTCGGTGGGTGACTTCTAAGGTACGAAGGTCATTGTACCTCCGCTCCGCGGAAGTGACTGTCAGGAAAGCAGAAACGCCGGCTCAGGCAACCAGGCTGGCGGCGTACGCGCTGGGCAGGAAGATCGAGAACACGGTCCCCCTGTGCCGGCCCTCCGAACGACTGCGGACCCGAATGGATCCGCCATGTTTCTCCACGATGCCGCGCGACACCCACAGTCCCAGGCCGGTGCCTGCGTCCTCCTTGGTGGTGTAGAAGGGTTCAAAGATTCGGCGGAGACCTTCGCGAGGGATGCCGCTGCCGTTGTCTGCCACTGTCAAACGAATGCCCACGCGGCCACCGGACCACTGGTGCCCTGCCGTAACGCGGACCCGCAGGGAACCACCCTCGTCCATGGCGTCGACCGCATTCACTAGCAGGTTGGCCAGCAACTGCCGCAACTCGCCCGAGTAACCGCTGATCTGGGAGCTGCCGCGATAGCGCCGGGTCACTCGGATCTTCTTGTCTTCCAGCTTGCGGGAATACAACTCGAGAATCTCGTCCATGATGGCGGCCGGGTCCATCCGGCCCGGAGAAGAAGTGTCCCGGACAAACCCCAGGGTCTGCTGTGCCAGACGCGCCACCCGGCCCACTTCCTGCTCGGCCATGGAGAGATACTGCTCGGCCTTCCGGGGATCATTCCGTGCCAGGTACAGCAGGTTGAGCACGGCTTCGAGGGGATTGTTGATCTCGTGCGCGATCGAAGCCGCCAGTCGTCCCGCCGTTGCCAGTTTCTCACTGCGGCGGACCGCTTCTTCCGAATGGCGCTGGGCGGAGATATCCCGCGCGGTGGCCGAGGCTCCGACAATTTTTCCCTGCGCGTTGCGCAGGGGAGAAACCGTCAGCAACAGGGGAACTCGCGTGCCATCCTTCCGCATGCGCTCGGTCTGGTAAGACTCCACCGACCCGCCGCGGTTGAGCACCTGCCGGTTCTGCTCTGCCTCTTCGTGCCTTTCGGGGGGAGCGAGCAGCAGAACTGGAGCCCCGACCGCTTCTTCGGCGCTGTAGCCGTAGAGACGTTCGGCGCCGCGGTTCCAACCGGTGATGATTCCGTCCGGACTGGTGCTGAAGATGGCGTCGTCAGAGCACTCCACGATGGCCGCCATTTCGCGCATCGTTCGTTCCGCCCTCAACTCGGCCTGGGTCTTCTGCCGCGCCAGACTTCCGACGAGCACGGCAAGTGCTAGAAACACGGCCAGCCGTTCCACATCGTCGGCCGTGCTCAGGGCAAAACTGTAGCGCGGTGAGAATACGACGAAGTCAAGGCACGCGGTGGACAGAGCGGAACAAACCAGGGCGGGGCCGAGCCCGAAGAAACGGGCCGTCATCACCACCGCGGTCAGAAAAAGGGCAAAAGGTTGACGGTGCAGGATCGGAAACAGGGTCCAGAGGCTGAGTGCGACCCACACCGCGAGCACCGCCCCGCCATACTGCGCCAGTGCCGGATATCGCTTCAGCACCGTTCCTCTTTGCTGATTGGGTGCATTTTCCGACATGGTTCCCAAGCTGCCGGTTCAAGCCAGCAGTCACTGTGCGATGGTCTGCGAAGGGCGGGTGTGACGAACTCCAAGGTCTTCGAAGACTCTAGCAGCAGGCGGGCGCGGCGGCAACCTTCGGGACGCCACAGTGGAATGCGTCCGAAGCGAGGGCGCATTCCCACCCCGGTTCGAGGAGCGCTACTTTTTCTGCAACGACTCGATGTACTTGTTCAGATTGGCCACGCGCTGCTGAACTTCCGAACTGTGCCCTCCGCTCATGCTCCAGAACAGGTTTCCCCAGATCGGCATCTCCTTGCTGCCGTGCGCCGGCAACACCTCTTCTCCGCGAATGACTGCGGCAACCTTCAGCGCCGGATACTTGCCGCCGTTCTTCTGCGCCAGGACGGTCAAGTCGGGCGATGGGACCTTCAGCGCCGGCGCCGCGGGGCCGTTACCCGCACCGTCGGTTCCGTGACAGACCGCACAATAGTTCTTGTACATCTCCTGCCCGGACGCGGCGGACGTTGGCTTGATGGCAACGTGCTTGATCTCTTTTTTCGGCTGTTCCTGCGCCGACGCCAGCATCGCCACCGCGATGACTACGATAAGAATGGTCCAATGATTCCTGCGAGTGCGCATAATTTCCTCCTCGGGATCGCACTTCTCACATCGCTCACAACCCTTCAGTCTAGTCAATGGCCGCACCTTGGACGGTGAAGTTCGTCACATCATGATGTGAGAAGAGCCCCGGCTGTGACCGCAGGCCATTTGCATCGCGGAAGACACCAAAAAGAAAGGGCGCCGCGTGGGCGCCCTGTCTGGCGTGGCCGGTTTGCTTACTGCGGAGTTTCCAGTTGTTGCCGGCCCGCATTCGGACCCTCGCGCACCGGCGTCACAGTCAATGGTGATTGCAGCGTGAAGTTCAGCACGGTTTCGGTCGGCAGTTTGATCTGTTGACCCTTGGTGGCGGCTTGGACGCCACCGCCGATGCCGCCGCCGGCCGCCGCCCCGATGGCCGCTCCTTTGCCGCCGCCGGCGATCCCGCCAATGATGGCGCCGATCGCTGCCCCGGTACCAACCTTGGCGGCTGTGTTCTTGCCCCGGGAGCTGCCCTCACGCTGGTACTGGTCGGTGTGGAGACTGTAGGATTTGCCCCCCACCGTAATCCGGTCCAATTGCAGCACCAGTTCCGATCTCCCGGCGAATTTGCCGGCGCTTTTTACGTCAATGATGTGGCCCTGCACGTCGTAACCCGCGGGAACCACCACGTCCCCTTCGACCGACAGCGGAGAATCCAGGGTCGCGCGGAAGGTCTGTCCGGGCTGCGCCGTTTCCGAGTCAATCTCATCCACCAACCGGATGGCCATCGTCGTTCCCGACGGGATGCTGACTTTCTTCGGAGCCGGAGGTGCTGCTGGTGCCGCCGGCGCAGCCGCCTGCGCGGGAGCCGGCGCCGCCATAGCCGTTGAACTCGCAGCCGGCCGACGCGGCGCACTCGGTCGGGGCTTGGCGGCAGGTCTCGCGGGTTCCGGTGCCGGCGCCGCCTGGTCCATCGGCATCATCGCCGAAGCCGGGGCAACCTGAAGGTTGTTCACAACTTCCTTAATGCCTGGAACGGTGGAGGCATAGCGGGATGCCGCGGCCCGCTGGGCATCATTGTCCACCGTGCCCGAGAGCGTGACCACTCCCCCCGAAGTCTGTACCGTAAGCTGTTTTCCTTGCAGTCCCGAATCCCCACTGAGTTTGGCCTGTACCTGGCCTGTCAAGTCGCTGTCATCGGTTGCCTTGGTGCAGGCTACGCCGACCACCAGAATTCCAACGAGCAGCGCTACCCAAACGTAAACTTTCATCCGAGGTCTCATAAACACTCCTGATCACTGCAACAGAGATTCTTCAATGAGTTTAGATGCGCCCCAGGCGGTGGTTGCAGGAAAATTTAACGCCCGGGGTGACAAAGCAGGGGCCAGAAAAGCCTCAGTCGTGACGGGCCAGGCCGCTGCAACCGAGTGGGGCAATCCCCCCATTTAGGAAAGCTGGCTGCCTGCGATCGCGTTAGTCCTGGTGAAGAAACTTGTAGTCCAGGATGGATGCCGCCAACCCAAAGCTGTCTTCGGTATCGTGCGCTTCCTTGGACCGAATCAGCCGGCCTTGGCACAGCACACTGCTGTTCTTCTGCCCGGAGATCTCCTCCGGCATCTCGAAGACCATCTCGACCAGCGCGTTCGTTGGCAGTTGCTGTGGGCCGTGAAACAGCACGCCCGACTGGCTGATGTTTTGGATCCCGCCCTCGAACCAGTTGCTCAGGTTCTTCACCCGGAACCGGATCGGCAGGTTCAGCTTCAGGCGGCGTGCCCGCGGCACCCAGGTCGGCTGTTTCGGGCTCGGCCGGCGCCGCACCGCGGCCGTCTCCGGCACCGGGCTTTCCACCCGGCTGCCGCGCCGCATGGTCTTCCAGTCGTACTGATAAGCGGCGGCGCAGAGCAGGCAGACCTGGTAATACTCTCCACTGGCGGCCCGCCGAGGCCAGGAAAACTCGTGCGAACAGCGGCCCAGCATGAGAACATCCATGAGCTTTTGCGGCATGATGACTTGATCGCGCCCGGAACTTTCGGACAACTTTATCTTCTGCTGAGTTGCCCTTGCTGGATAGGTTACTTTCGTGCAGTGAAAGACAAGACCTATGCTTTTCTGTAGCACAGCGCGAAGAACCGAAGACGCGCTCACAAGATCGACGCTGGCATGAACCTGCAACGCCAACTTTCGCGCATGGGTTTCATTCTCACCGGCGGTCGAAGCTCACGCATGGGCGCAGACAAGGCCTTCCTGGATTTCGGTGGCCGCACCCTGCTGGAGCGCGCCCTCGGCGTCATGCGCCAGACCTGCTCCAACCTAGCGATTGTCGGAGAACCAGCGAAATTCGCAGCCTACGGAACCGCGGTCCCGGACATTTACCCGGCCTGCGGACCACTGGCGGGAATTCATGCTGCGCTCCGGCACTCTTCGGCCGAGCTCAACCTGGTGATGGCCGTAGATATGCCGTTCGTTTCTCCGGACTTGCTCGCGTTTCTCTTCGCGGCGGCGAGCGACACGGACGCCATCGTCACCGTACCCGGCACCGCCCGGGGATTTCAGCCCCTCTGCGCCGTGTACCGCCGCTCCTTCGCCGCCGTTGCTGACGAAGCCTTGCGGGCAGGGAAGTACAAGGTTGATGCCCTGTTCTCCGCGGTCGCAGTTCGAATCATCGAGGCGAGCGAACTAGCGGCGGCGGGTTTTTCCGACCGGGCTTTCTTCAATGTGAATACGCCTGAGGACCTACTGGCGGCCCAGACCAGTGGGCCAGGTTGAATAGGACAGCGGAAAGGATTGAGTATTTCTTCGCGGACTTCGCGGATTCTTTGCGAACTTTGCGGTTAAAATCCTTACCGCAAAGGCCGCAAAGGACTCGCAAAGGCGCCAAGTGACCCACTGCCGGGATTTTTCCCGCCTTGAGCGAGCGACGCCTCTCGTGCCATCCTGATGGTGATGACTAACG
>JACQDD010000236.1 GCA_016201265.1 Terriglobales bacterium
CAGCGCGGGCTGGACGTGGTTCTGCTGCACCGTTTCGTGCTGGAGAAAGGGCTGGGCATCACCGCGGCGGCGGTGGTCGCGGAGAAGAACATCCGCTACGAACGCGAGGCGGAAAAAGCGCTGGCCGCGGTGGACTCCGGCACGGCGCAGATGGCCTTCCTGCTCCAGCCGGTGCGCGTCGAGCAAGTGTTCGAGATCGCGCTGGGCGGCGAAGTGCTCCCGCAGAAGTCCACGGATTTTTATCCCAAGATGCTGAGCGGGATTGCGATTTACTGGCAGGGACAAGGAAACAGGGAATAGGGAAAAATAGGCGCGGCGATTTATCCCCGCTGGGAGATGAATCGCCGCGCCAAAGTGTTTGGGAAAAGGGCGGAAAAGCTACTTCGTGAAACTCTGGGCCGCGAGGGCTTCGTTGTCGAAGACTTCGAAGACCGTATACAGCTTGGTCACCTGGAGCACTTCCTGAAACTTGGCGCCCAGGTTGGAGAGCTTGAGCACGGCGCCCTGCGCCTTGGCGCTGTGGAAGGAAGCGACCAGCGTGCCCAGCCCGGCGCTGTCGATGTAGGTGACGTTTTCCATGTTCATCACGATCTTTTTCTTGTTCTCGGTCAGCAAGCCTTTCACTTTTTCGCGCAGTGCGTTGCTTTCCTCGCCCAGCACGATGCGGCCCTCGAGCTGCACGATGCTGATGCCTTCCACTTCCCGGCTATTCATTTTCAGTGCCACGGTGTTTCCTCCTCATTCTCGGTGAACAAACTCGATTCCGGATGTTCCGGGTGCCCGCCACTCGAGGCGGGAAATCCCCGCCTAGACAAAATCGGAGCACGACATGTAATAGCCGCACGTGGTGCACATCAGCTTGCAGCTCCGAGCCGCCAGCCGCGCGGAACACACCGGGCAATACTGGGAGGGAACCTCTTCCTCCAACCGGCGCTCCGCCGGCCTGGGCTGTTCCTCGGGCGCAGGGTCGCTCATCTTACGGCCCGAAGTTTATAACACAACCCGGTCAAGCGGGGAAGCGGGGCAACCCAGTTTAGACACCGCCGGGCGTCCCGGGGTGCCCGGCGCTACAGGTGCGCCAAGCAGGCGCGGTCGCAACTCACCGGGCCGTCGCCGAGCAGCGAGCAGCGCGTGACGTCCGCCGGATAGATGGAGCCGAAATCGCCCTCGGAGTAGAGCACTTCAAAATCCGCGCGCTTCTTGCGCTCGGGACACTGCGCGTGGCGCTCGACCTTTCCGGGCCCCCAGCGGTAAACGGCCATGCCGACTGTGGTCCATAGCAATGCTACCCAGCCAATCGCAATCCAGTTGAGATAGTCGTACATGGGCGGGCCTTTCCGGCGCGGCGGCTGAGTTCAACATAGCGCCGGTGCCTGACGAATGCAAGCTTGTCGGGCCGGTCTGAAGACCGTCCGCTACAGCTTCTTTGTGGCAGCCGGTTCGGGCATGAGCAGCTCGGTC
>JACQDD010000250.1 GCA_016201265.1 Terriglobales bacterium
AGCGGTTCGCTGGCGAACGCGTCGCTCCACGCCACTTCGCTGCCGTAGGCCACCACCACGCCGATCACGCGCTCGCCCTTCAGCCCCGCGAGTGTTTTTTCAAAGCGCCTGGAAATCTCCGCCGCAAACGTCTCCACCGACCGCCCGATTCGCGAACCGTGGTACACCTTGGCGTACGATTCCGTGCGCGCTTCTACGATGGCCTCAGAGAGCACCTCTCGCGGAAGTGCCGGCGCGGAAGCCGCTCTCCCAGCAATTCCGCCGCCCGCACCTCCGCCGGAGGCATTTGTGCTGGTCGTTCCGCTGCGCACGGCGGCCCACACTTCGTCCTGCTTCTGGTCCACCGCGGCTTTTTCGCGCACGCTGGGGTGCACCATGAACTTCGACGCGTTGAACTGGTCCGACGCGCCGGTCCACCGCCCGTGTTCCACGCAGAACACGTCCAGCGGCAACGGCTCCGCGCCCGGCGGCACAATGCGGTCTTTGGCGATCACGCGGTCCTGCTTTCCGCCGGTCACCACTTCGCCCGCCAGCAGCACCAGTGGCCGCTTCCCGCGATTGATCAGCACCAGTTGATTCACCTGCGGCCCGCCCGAATACTGCACCGGCCGGCCGTCGCGCGACCTGCGAATAATCTGGCTGCCGCTTTCGCTGACCACGGCCTCGCCCGACGCCAGCGCCTCATCCAGCGTCGCAAAACCGCTGGTGTTCGTTTCCGCGCGCGACACCACCGGAAACACCGTCAGATTTTCGTAGCTCACCCCTCCCAACACTCCCCAGTCCGGCACGACTGGTTTTCCTGCCGGTCCACCTTTGTCGCCGCCAGTCTTCACCGGATAGAGCACGCGGTCTTGCGCCAGGCTCCCAATTGCCAGCAGCCCTGCCGCCAGCGTTAACAAACACACCACTGCGCCCACCCATTGATTTGTGCGTTTCATGTTGCCCTCCAGTGCTGTCCTCGACCCGGGGTGGCCCTGCCGCCCTTTGCCTGCATAGATTCCGTTTTCGCTCTTCGGGTGGCCTGGTTCGTTCCGCCCGGGCCCGTTCTGCGAGGGAGCGATAGACTTCCTCTCACGAGTTTCGCTCCTCACTCTCCGAACGCTGCCGCTCGTTTTTCTTGCAGGGTTTGTAGCGGCGGGTTTACCCCGCCGCAGGTCCAAGGCGGGGCATCATGACAAAGGCGGGGGCGTAAAGCCCCCGCTACCGCATCGTTCTCGCGCTGTCAACTTTAGTCTTGCTCGCGTCTCTCCTCGCCTTCGCGCAGGCCCCCGCGCGACACGCGCTGAAGGAGTCATCCTTAATTGTTCCCGGACGCAGCGTGGGGGGCCTCGACCTGGGAGACGACAGGGCTCGTACACTCCAGCTTTTCCCCAAGAAGCCCAACATGGACGAAGAGTATAAGTATCCCTTTTGCGGCGGATACTCTGAGATTCACTGGCTGGATTTCGAGAAGAAAATCGATGGAGTGTTCGTCTACCTTAAGGCCGAACGTGTTATTCAGATCGAGTCGGCAACACCGCGCTTTCGCACAAGAGAAGGGATCACCATTTACAGTTCGCCAGAACTGCTTCGCAAACACTTTCCTGAGATGCGAGCGTTTGTGTTGCTCAACAGCGGAGGCACAGTCAATGGGGGGAAAGATCTGATTTACTGGGTGGACCAGAAGCGCGGAATCGCGTTTGAACTCTACTACGATAGGCGCGTCAGGAATCGTCGCGTTTGGAAAACAATTGTCTTCAACCCCGGGACGGAATTCCAACCGGAGGGTTGTGTTGTTGAGCCTCAAACCTGGCATGAGCTTGAGCCCTACGCCCTAGATCCACTTCGCAACCTAAACAAGGAGTCCTCTCGAAACGTCGACCAATCTCGCCTCTGGTCCACGCTCGAAAAACTTTCCGAGTTCGGCCGCCCCGTGGGCGCCGACTTCGACGCGGGCGTCACCCGCGTCGGCTTCTCCGACGCCGAACTCGCCGCGCGCGAATACGTGATGGGCCTGATGCGTGATGCCGGCCTCGCCGTCCGC
>JACQDD010000251.1 GCA_016201265.1 Terriglobales bacterium
AGAACATGAGCCTTGGTCGGCAACGTCAACACCTTTCTGCGAGACAAAGTGGCGCAAGAGCAAACCCCTCAAGCGCCGACGGTGAAGTGTTGCCTAAAATGTCTTGACAACGCACACCGTCGTTAGAGACAGGATGACAATCGATATTTGAGGGTCACCCCAGCGGCTCGAACAGGTGGCCTTCCGTGCGGTCGGCGACCTTGGGCAGGTCTTTCTTGGCGTGCTGCAGGAAGTGCGGGGCGGCGCGGTGCGCTTCCAGGGCGGCATCGTCCTTGTACTGTTCGTAGATGAAGAAGCGCCGCGGCTCGGTCTTGTGCTTGTGCACCTGATACATGACGCAGCCCGGTTCTTGGCGCGATTCCGCGCTGAGTTTCTCGAAGATCGCCGCCACTTCGGACTCGCGTCCAGTCTTTGCCACCCACGTCACCGCCAGCACTACCATCCGTCGCTCCGTTCTTGCTCTCTCTGTCTAGGTTCAGGCTCGGGCCGCCGGGCTCTTGATTTCTTTCAGGCCCAACTGGCTTACAAATTCCGGTACCAGGATCGTTTGCTCCCGATCCGGGCCGGTAGAAATCATACCGACGCGCGCCCCGGTTTCCTTCTCGATGAAGGTCAGGTATTCGCGGGCGGGCTTGGGTAGCCCCTCCAGCGTGCGGACATCTTGCGTCGGAGTAGCCCAGCCCGGCATCTTGCGGTACAGGCACTCGATCTTTTCGTAGCCGCAGGCCTGGGCCGGTACCTCGGCGGTCGCTTTGCCGTCGATCTTGTATCCCACACAGACCGGAATTTCGGTGAGATGGTCGAGCACGTCGAGTTTCGTCACCACCAGCCAGGAGATTCCGTTAATCATGCCAGCGTAGCGCAGCAGAGGCAAATCGAGCCAGCCGGTACGGCGCGGGCGTCCGGTGACGGCGCCGAATTCGTTGCCCCGCTTGCGCAGGTCTTCTCCCTGCTCGTCGAGAAGTTCGCTGGGGAACGGGCCGCCGCCGACGCGCGTGCAGTAGGCCTTGGTGATGCCGATGACAGTGTCGATCGAAGTGGGCGGCACACCCGTTCCGGTTACGGCACCGCCGGAAGTCGCGCTCGAAGAGGTCACGAACGGGTAGGTGCCGTGATCAATGTCGAGCATGGTGCCTTGCGCGCCCTCGAAGACGACCGATTTCCCCTCCGCAATTGCCTGGTTCAGCAGCAACGCGGTGTCGCATACGAAGGGGGCGATTTTCTGGGCGGCGTCGGAGTATTCCTTGAACATCTTGTCGGCATCGAGCGGATCGGAGTTGAAGAGCGCGTGCCCGATCATGTTTTTTTCGCGGCAGGCATTCTCGATGTGGGTGCGCAGCAGCGCGGTGTCGAGCAGGTCGGCGACGCGCAAGCCACGGCGTCCCATCTTGTCTTCATAGGCCGGGCCAATGCCGCGCGAGGTGGTTCCGATCTTGACACGGCCAGGCGCATTTTCTGCGCCCAGTTCCATCATGCGGTGGTAAGGAAGGATGACCTGCGCGCGGTTCGAGATGAACAGGTTGCCGTCTATTTGCACGCCGGCATCGCGCAGCGAAGCTACTTCTTTCAGGAAGGCCAGCGGGTCGAGCACCACGCCGTTTCCGATCACGCTGATGCACCCCGGCCGCAGAATGCCGCCGGGCACCAGCTGAAGGATGAACTTTTTTCCGTTGATGATGACGGTGTGGCCGGCGTTGTGTCCACCGGCGTAGCGGGCGACGACTGAGAAGGTCTGGGTAAGAACGTCAACAATCTTGCCCTTGCCTTCGTCGCCCCACTGGGCTCCAACAATGACCGCGGTTCTGCCTCTGTTCAATGCTTACTCCGTGGAAATCTGTGCGACCGTTCCGCCGCCCCAAGGGTCGCACACACTGGTTGCCCGCGGCTGGCAAAATGGCTTGAACAGGGATAATCAGCGGAGCCGGTGTGTACGCCCTAGCATACCGAATTGCCGTGCTGGGGAGCAATCTCTCCGAAATTGGAGAGGTCAGAGGTCAGATTGCAGAGGTAAGGATCTCTCGGCGTCAGCGGAGTCGGCCAAATTGGATGGGTTTCACCTCTGCAATCTGACCTCTGACCTCTGACCTCTGACCTCTGACCTCTGACCTCCTGTATCCTGACTCGGTGCCGGAACTGCCGGAAGTCGAGACCATTGCCCGCGGACTGGACAAGCGCGTTACCGACGACACGATCGATTCGGTGTGGATCGGGTCTCGGCGGCAGCCGTTAAAGTCACCCGCCACAGAAATTGCTGCCACGTTGGAAGGCAAGCGGATTGCGCGCGTTCATCGTGCGGGCAAGCACATCGTGTTCGATCTGGAAGGGGCGATTGGCGGCAGGGGAAAGGGCGGCCGTGCCACCGCTGGCCAGACGCGGCAAGCCGCGTCTCTACAACGGCAGGCGCAATGGATTGTTCATCTCGGCATGACTGGGCGGATGGTCATCTGCGAACCTGCGGCGGAGACTGTCAAACATACCCACCTGGTTGCAAAACTTGCCTCGGGCCGCGAACTGCGATTCATCGATCCCCGCATGTTCGGAAAGCTGAGCGTGCACTCGACCGGCTTCGATCCGGGTGGGGTGGAGCCGCTCGAAGTGGCGGAGGATCAGTTCCTGACGTTGTTTCGCGGCCGCAAAACGCCGATCAAGAGCGCGCTCCTGAACCAGAAGCTGTTGCGGGGTGTTGGGAATATTTATGCGGACGAATCGTTGTTCCGGGCCGGCATCCGGCCGGGCCGCCGGGCCGCCTCGCTGACCCGGGAAGACCTTCGCCGCCTGTATGGTTCGGTGCGGGAGGTTCTGCGCGAGGCCATTGCGCTGGGGGGATCGTCGATTTCCGACTATGTGGACGCCGACGGCGAGGAGGGGTTTTTCCAGCTCCAGCACCGGGTTTATGGCCGCGAAGGAGAACCGTGCCTGGCGTGCCGGACCCTCATCAAGCGGGTCGTACTGGTCGGCCGCAGCAGCCATTACTGTCCAAAATGCCAAAAATAGCGGTAGTATAACGATTTAATATTGACGGACCCGAAAGCGGCCATGTAAAAAACTAAAAGGGGCCGCTGCCTCGAGTCGAAGGACTAAAACAGAGTTTTCGCATATATGAACAAGTTCTCAATTGGCGTGGACCTGGGCGGAACCAACCTGCGCATTGCCGCGGTGGATGAAACGGGCCACCTCGTAGAGAAGGTGACCCTGGGCACCAAGGTCTCGCTGGGGCGCGATCACGTCCTCAATGACATGTGCGAGGCCATCCAGCGGCTCTCCCAGAAGTACGGGAATTCGGGAGCCCTGTTTGGGATTGGCATCGGTGTGCCCGGCATCATCGACATGCAGACCGGGCTCTTGCGCGAATCGCCCAACCTGCCGGGCTGGGCGGACTATCCGGTGCGCGACGAGATCGAGCGTCGTCTGAACACGATGGTCATCCTGGAAAACGATGCCAACGTGGCCGCCTTTGGTGAGCAGTGGCTGGGCGCGGCCAAAGAGCAGGAGGATATGGCCATGCTGACCCTGGGTACGGGGGTCGGCGGCGGACTGGTGCTGGGCGGGAAGATCTGGCACGGCATGAACGGTATGGCGGGCGAGTTCGGACACAGCACGGTCGAACCGGAGGGGCAGCCTTGCGGCTGCGGCAATCGCGGATGCCTGGAACAGTATGCGTCGGCCACGGCGGTGGTGCGAATGGCGCGCGAGGCCATCGCGCAGAATGAAGCTTGCACGCTGGCGCGCGCCGCCCATGCCGATGCGGAGTTCAGCGCCAAGTCCATCTACAACCTCGCCATTCAGGGCGATGAGGACGCCCGCCGAATTTTCCGGCGCGTGGGCCGCGCGCTGGGAATCGTGCTTTCCGCCATGGTCAACGCGCTCAACCTGCCGATTTATGTCATCGGGGGCGGGGTAGCCAGCGCGTGGGATGCATTCGGGCCGGCAATCTTCGAGGAACTCCGCCACCGTTGCATGGTGTACGCGGCCACCGCTCCGGCCGATCCGCTCGCTTCCGCGGCGGGAGCTTCCGCGCACGTGGAGCCTGGTCCGGGACGCAAAACGATCATCACGCGGGCGTTGCTGGGAAGCGATGCGGGTCTGTATGGCGCCGCTCGCCTGCCCATGATCGCAGAAGCGAAGCGCTGACACTTAGTCGCGTTCGCGCCGGGGTGGACGCGCTGGCCGCGGCTTCAACGCTAAAGCGGCCGCCTTCAACTTCGACACTTCTTGCAGCGTCAGGCTGCGAAATTCTCCCGGCGGCACGTCGAGCGACAGCGGGCCGTACCGCACCCGCCGGATCTTTTCCACGTGGTGGCCCACCTCTTCGAACATTTTCCGGACCTGCCGGTTCCGGCCTTCGACGATCGTCACTTCCAGCCAGGGGTTGTCGGCTTCGCGAATGAGGCGGATCTTCGCCGGGGCCGTACGCACTCGGCGCCCACCTTTTTCGGCGATGGAAACTCCACGGCGAAGTTTTTCGAGCTTTTCCGGGTCGGGCTGGCCGGCAACTTTTACGACGTAGGTCTTCGGCACATTCGAGGCCGCTTTCATCAGGGCGTTTGCCAGAGCGCCGTCGTTGGTCAGAACGAGCAGGCCTTCGCTGGCCCAGTCCAGGCGACCTACCGGATACACGCGCCCCTTTACGCCTCGCACCAAGTCCATGACCGTGGGCCGGTGTTCGGGATCGCTGACCGTGGTGACATGGCCTTTCGGTTTATTGAGGACGATATAGGAGTAGCGTTCGGGCCCGTGCAGCAGTTTGCCATCCACGCGGATATGGTCGTGTTCCGGGTCGGCTTTTGTGCCGAGCTCGGTGACTACCTTTCCGTTGACTTGCACGCGTCCCAAGGTGATCAGTTCCTCGGCCTTGCGGCGCGACGCGACTCCAGCGGCGGCGATGATTTTCTGTAAGCGCTCGGTGGGCATTGAACTCAGACTACCAGAAAGGATCTTGCCGGCATGGTGGTGGTCCCGCGAAGGTGTAGCGGCTCCCGACAACGACAACCACAGGGGGCACAGAGGGCCACAGGGGGAAGCTCTTCTGAACTTTATGCCGCTGGATTCGTTTTTCCAGCTGCGCTTTCCTCGGTCACGACGATCTGGGCGGTTGCGTCATCATCCTCGGTTGCGGTTTCCTCAATTCCGGGGGCGTCGGAGGCGTTTGGCGCGACGTCCTGGGCAGGCGGCTCGGTCAGCAAGTCGCTCTGGAACGACTCGGCCATCAGCTTCTCGAACTCTTCCATGCTGGGCAGTTCGCCGACGTCCTTCAACCCGAAGCGCAGCAGGAACTCGCGGCTGGTCTTGTAGAGAATGGGGCGGCCGATCACCGCTTTGCGTCCGGCGGTCGTGATGAGCTTGCGATCGAGCAAAGTAGCGATGACCCCACTCGAATCTACGCCGCGAATTTCGCTGATCTCCGGCACCGTGACCGGCTGCTTGTAGGCGATCACGGCCAGGGTTTCGAGTGCGGGGAGCGAGAGCCGGATCGGCGGCTTCAGGCTTTTGGCGAAGGTGCGAACCGCATCGTGCTGTTCGGGCTTGGTGGACATGCGGTATCCGCCGGCGAGCTGGCGAATTTCGATGCCGTGATCGGCACCCGAGTAATCCGCGATCAGCTCTTCGAGCGTGGCGCGGAGGCGCGATTTCACTTCGCTCTCATCGGTGGCGCCCGCCGCGAGAACCTCGTCCTTCACAAGTTGAACGATGTGTTCCAGCGTGATCGGTGTTTCCGTCGCATAAACGATGGCTTCGAGTTGGGCTTTGAGGCTCATAGTAGTCGTTAGTCGTTGGTCGATAGTCGTTCGTCACGGATGTCAACCCGCACTGCCTTGGCTGATGACCAACGACTAACGACCAACGACCTCATTTCACCGCCAGTCGTCCCGAATCGCCGCCTGCTCGGTCATGACTTCATCGAAGTGCGCGTGCTTGCGCACCAACACTTCGCCGAAGACGTGGTCCTGGCGCACCTGGATGGCCTGTAGCCGGACCAGTTCGAGCAGCGCCAGGAACATGCAGACCAATGCCTGCCGCGACGGCACATTGCGCAGCATCTGCTTCAGGCGGATCGGCCGTGACTCGATCGAGAGCCGACGGTGCAGGTACTGGATCATCTGTCCTACGGTGACGGTCTCCTCGTCCACTTCGAGCACCGGACGGTTGCGGGCGCGGTCCAGAATCTGCTGAAACGTCCTGACCAGGTCAATGACGTCGGCGGCCATCTCGGGCTCGGTGCCCTCGGCTTCCATGAACTCCTTGAGCGCCGGATTGCTCAGCACCGCGTCTTCGATCTGCTGCTTTTGCAGGAGCATCTGCGCCGCCGATTTGAATTTCTCGTGTTCGAGCAGGCGGTTGACCAGCTCGCTGCGCGGGTCGTCCTGGGCATCGGCTGGAGCCAGCGGATCGCGCGGCAGCAGCATCTTCGACTTGATGTGAATCAGCACCGCCGCCATGTAGATGAATTCTGCGGCGATGTTCACGTCGAGCTCGCGAATACGCTCGACATACGTCAGATACTGAGCCGTGATTCTGGCGATCGGGATGTCGTAGATGTTGACATCCTGCTTGCGGATCAGGTCGAGCAGCAGGTCGAGCGGACCTTCGTAGACTTCCCCCAGGTCAACTGCGAAAGGAAAATCGTTCTCTTCTTTTTGTCCTGTTTTCGGCGGAGCGGAATTGGGCACGGAGGCCTGCATTGCAGACCGTTCCGACGCGAGTTGATGCAGTTCCGTCACTTCGCAGAACTCCGCTGGGGCTCGTAGTTGAGCGACATACCCATGGAATCGCGTACCTCGTCCATGGTCGCACCTGCTACTTTAGCGGCGCGCGCCGAGCCGGCTTCCAGAATATCCCACGCCAGGTGGGGATTGTCCTCGTATTTTTTCCGCCGCTCCTGCATGGGATTGAGCACTTTCACCAGCGCGTCGGCGGCCCAGCCCTTGCACTCGATACAGCCGATGCCGGCGGATCGACAACCCTCGTTCACCTTTGCCATCGTTGCCGTGTCGCTGAATATCTTGTGCAGGTCGCCGACCGGGCAGAGGTCGGGATTGCCGGGATCGCTGCGCCGGATGCGCGCCGGATCGGTCACCATGGTCTTCAGCTTCTGCCGGACGACGGGCTCGGGATCGGTGAGCATGATCGTGTTTCCGTACGACTTCGACATCTTGCGGCCGTCCGTGCCGGGTAGTTTGGGCGTGGGAGTCAGCAGGGCCTGCGGTTCGGGAAAGACATACTCTCGCTTGCCGGCATAAAAGCCATTGAACCGCCGCGCGATTTCCCGCGTCAGTTCGACGTGCGCCACCTGGTCCTCGCCCACGGGAACGAAATCGGCCTTGTAGATCAGGATGTCGGCCGACTGGAGCACGGGGTAGCCGAGGAAACCGTACGTCCCCAGGTCCTTCTCTTTGATGTTCTCTCTCTGCTCTTTGTAGGTAGGAACGCGCTCCAGCCAGCCCAGCGGCGTGATCATCGAAAGCAGCAGATGCAGCTCAGCGTGCGCCGGCACGTGCGACTGGATGAACATCACGCACTTTTCGGGATCCAGTCCGGCCGCCAGCCAGTCCAGCAGAACTTCGACCGAGTTTTCCTTCACGCGGGAAGTGTCGGCGTAGTCCGTAGTCAGTGCGTGCCAGTCGGCGATAAAGAAGAAGCAGTCGTACTGCTCCTGCATGCGCACCCAGTTTTCCAGCGCGCCCACGTAGTTGCCAAGGTGCAGCTTGCCGGTCGAGCGCATTCCGCTCAAAACGCGTTTCTTGTTGGAAGGAGTTCCCATTCAGAATTTGCGCATGCCGCCGTATGAATCGGTTGTCATCGCGTGAATCTTTGATTCTAGCAAAGCCAGGAGAATGCAGAAGTCAGAAGTCAGATTGCAGAAGTAAAGCCAGATTCGCCAGGGTCAGGTGGAATGCAATAGAAGGCCAGAAGAACGGTCCTACTTCTGCATTCTAACTTTTGACTTCTGCAATGGAATTATTGTCCGGCGCGCACGGGCGAAACGATGAGGCGGCCAGCAGGTCTCTTCTTGTCCTCGGCCTTGTCGTGCTGGTAGACCAGCGAGAGGGCGCCGTCGGCGGCAGTGGTGGCGCCGGCCAGTTCCGCGGCCAGCCCCTGGTAGGAGCGGCCGACTTCATGGCCCTCCTGCAAAGCGACCGGGCTGCCCTTGTCAATGGCGGGGCCAACGACCTGGAAGTTGTTGGGAATCTTCCACAGCACCTTGCAGTTGGTCGCTTTCTCGACGTCTTCCTCGGTAAAACCGGGAATCTTCTTATAGCGATTGAGCACGATACGCAGGCGGTCCCGGCCCGCGCCTTCCTGCAGGAATGTCTGAATGCGGCCCGCGCTCCAGAGCGAAACCACATCGGTCTGGGCGACCATGAGCACGGCATTGGAAAGATCGCAAACCATCTGCATGGTGGCGTCCAGGCGCCCGGAGCAATCCACCACGACGAAGTTGTACTGGCTCACCAGCAGGTCGAACAGGCGGGCCAGTTCCGACGCCGTCGGCGCTACGCTGTGTGGTTGCTGCGCCCCGGCCAGCAGATGAAGCCCGCTGCGGTAGTGCGTCATCAGCCCGTCGAGCAGCGAAACGTCCATCCGGTGCAGGTTTTGCAGGGCATCGATCACGGTGAACTGCGGCCGCAGATTCAGTTGCAGAGCGGCGTGGCCAATGGGAGCGAAATCCACCAGAACCACCCGCCCGTGGGACTGTTCCAAGGCGACGGCGGTGTTGACCGCGGTGGTAGTGGCGCCGACTCCGCCCTTGGCGTTCAAGAAAGTAAAGACGCGAGCCTTGCCGGCACTGCGCTGGGCGCGGCTCAACGAGGCCGTGAAGCGGGTGAAGGCTTCAATCATCGACTCGCGGCTGGCGCCGCGGTCCAGAAACTCGCGCGCACCGGCCCGCATGGCCGAGACGATGATCGTAGGCTGGGTCATTTCCCCGACCGCGAAGATTGTGACGTCGCCGGCGGCGGCGTGGATCATTTCGATGGCGCGAATGGCACGCTGCGGGTTCTGTGGGTCAATATCCACCAGCACGATTTCAGCGCGCTGATCCAGCACCTGGCGGAGAACGGCGTCGCTGGGCCCCATGGGGAACCCGACATGGCTAAGCACCGTCCGGGCCATATGAGTGCTTTCCACCCGGGTATTCAGAACGACGGACTGTTCGCGGTCCTCGGTCAGGACGGCGACGGCTATCCCGTGCATGAGTCGGTTCTCGCTATCCATGGTCATGCTACGAACTTCCTACACCGGGGCCAAATGACCTTCGTAATCGAAGGGAGACCTCAGACGAACTGGCAGGTCGACAGCGGGCGTCCACATGGGACAAGAACCCCCCACTGACTGCTGGTTTACAAGGTATTGTAAGACAACCCTCGAGTCTTTGAAAAGCCGCGCCACAAGCCACAAGCCCCGATTTCAACGTGGAGTCGCACCGGGACTTCTCCCGGCAGAATCCGTGGCCGAAACCCGCACCAATGTCGGTATTGGCTCGCATTCGAGGGAGGGCAGATACTGATAGGAATCGAGTTGCACGGCAATACCGCTTCTGGGACCGGCCGGGGAAGGATCGGCGCGCAGCACACGCCCGCGGCAGCGCACTCTCATGCTCTCCGCCAGCGTAATCTCCGAGGGCATGGTGAAGGTCAATTCCACGACCGTCCCCTCCGCCAGCGCCGCTTCGGTATAGAGAAAGAGTCCGCGGGCGCTTACGTCCTGGGTGAATCCGGGCACGGTCTTTCCGTCAACGTGGATCAGCAGCGGCAGGTGCAGCTGGAATCGCTGGCCAGACCGACGCTCAAGCCGGACGGGGTCTGTATTCATAGTTCATCCTTCCCAGAGCGGGGTTCGAGGGGAGAGCCGCGGAGATCAGTACTCTATCGCGGTTCGATGCCGCCGGGAAGTTGCAAGTTGGTGACATCGGCGGGCTGTGGAAATAGGTATGCAATATACACCTCCGGCTGCGCGGAGAGGATCACCTCCAGCCCTTCCGCATCCGGATGGCCGTTGCCCGCATCCCTAACTTGTGCCAAGGTTCTAGAAGA
>JACQDD010000252.1 GCA_016201265.1 Terriglobales bacterium
GCTGAACGTCGAATGTCATCACCACGAAGTGGCCACTGCCGGACAAACGGAAATCGACATCAAGTTTGACACGATGCTGAAGTCGGCGGACAACATGATGATGTTCAAATACATCGTGCGCAACGTGGCCAACCAGTACGGCAAGACGGTGACGTTCATGCCCAAACCGCTGTTCGGCGACAACGGCTCCGGCATGCACACGCACCAATCGCTGTGGCTGAAGGGCAAGCCGCTGTTTGCCGGCGACAAATACGCAGGCATGAGCCAGATGGCGCTGTGGTACATCGGCGGATTGCTGAAACACGCGGCGGCGATTGTGGCGTTTGCCGCGCCGACGACGAACTCCTACAAGCGGCTGGTGCCGGGCTACGAGGCGCCTGTGAATTTGGCGTATTCGCGGCGGAACCGCTCGGCGGCAGTGCGCATCCCGGTGTACTCGGCGAGCCCGAAATCGAAGCGCATGGAATTCCGCCCGCCGGACCCGTCGTGCAACCCGTACCTGGCGTTCGCGGCCATGCTGATGGCCGGCCTCGACGGCATCGAAAACAAAATCAATCCCGGCGAGCCGCTGGACAAGGACATCTACGATCTCTCGCCTGAGGAATTGAAGGAAGTGCCGTCGCTGCCCGGCTCGCTCGAGGAATCGCTGCGCGCGCTGGAGGCGGACCACAAATTCCTGCTGAAGGGCGACGTGTTCAGCGAGGAAACCGTCCAACTGTGGATCAATTACAAAATGAAGAACGAAGTGGACGCCGTGCGCATGCGTCCGCACCCGTACGAGTTTCAGTTGTATTACGACATTTAGCAGAGATTGAGTGATTGGTGATTTGTGATTGAGTGATTGAAAAGTGGTTGTGGCAGCCTGCGCACAAATCGCGCAGGTTGCCGCTACATACTTCTTCCGATGCATCCCTCTGTGTTCACTTCTTTTGTCCTCCGCATGGCGTGATATAACGACTAACGATGGACGCAGCGTTCAGCAGCATCGCGTTCGCCGAACCCGCACGGGCCGAGAGCAACCTCGGACTGATCGAGCGGCGCCTGCCCGGAAACCTGTGGGCCACGCTGCCGGCGCTGCTGGCACAGGTGCCGGACCCCGACGGAGCGCTGAATTTTCTGGAGCGATACGCGCGCGGCGCAGCGAAAGCCGTCAGCGAATACATCGCGCGCTACCCGGCGGCGCTGCACTACCTGCTGGTGATTTTCAGCTACAGCCGATTTCTTTCCGAGACGCTGGTGCAACAGCCGGAACTGATCCTCTGGCTCCACCGCACGGGGCCACGGGAAAACCTGGAGCGCGTGAAGACGCTCGAAGACCTGCACGAAGAGTTTGCGCGTTTTGAAGCCGTGACGCTGGCGCAGCCACCTTCCGTGATCCTGGCGCGGTTCAAGCGGCGCGAATATCTGCGCATCACGCTGCGCGACGTGCTGGGCATCGCCACGCTCGCGGAAACCACCATGGAGCTTTCGCACCTGGCGGACGTGTTGCTACAACGCGCGCTGCGGGCGTGCGAACAAAAGCTGGAAAACTCCTA
>JACQDD010000030.1 GCA_016201265.1 Terriglobales bacterium
CAAGATCATCGAGAAGGCCGGGCCGGCGGAGGCGTGGAAGCTCCCCCAAGTGCGCGAGGACTTGCTCGTGGAAGAGGCGGAGAAAAAGCTGCACGCGGAGTCGCGTCAGGTGGCGCGCGCGGCAGGGGAGCACAAGCGCGGGGGGCGGTACCGCGAGGCGCTGCTGGCCATCGCGGGGCTGCGTCCCGCGGTGGACAATTTCTTCGACCAGGTGCTGGTGATGTCCGAGGACGAAGCGCTGCGCAAGAACCGGCTGACACTGCTGGCGGAGTTGCTGAGCGAATTTTCGACGATCGCGGATTTTTCGGAGATCGTCACGACGGAGAAGTGATTTCGGAATGTAAAGTAATACTGGAGATGTTGCGGCGCGCGAGATGACCGCAAAGGGGCGGTCGAAAGAAAAGATGTCGGCGCGCCGACGCGTTGGTTGCAGGAAGCCGTTGCCGCGGCGGCCAAGAAGATGGATCCCCGGCCTGAACTTCATGGGCCCGAATTCATCTCCACTACAAAATCTGATCCGAAGGGAAGCGCAAATGAAATACGTCTACTTTTTTGGAGCTGGGAAAGCAGAAGGCCACGGGGACATGAAGCACCTGCTGGGCGGCAAGGGCGCCGGCCTGGCGGAGATGACCAAGATCGGCCTGCCGGTGCCGGCAGGCTTCACGCTGACCACGGAGGTTTGCGACTACTTTTACAAGCACGGCAAGAAGTATCCGAAGGAGCTGGCCGCGCAAGTGAAGGCCAACCTCGCGCGCCTGGAGAAGGCGACCGGCAAGAAGCTCGGCGATGCCCAGAACCCGCTGCTGGTAAGCGTGCGTTCCGGCTCGGCGCGGTCCATGCCGGGGATGATGGAAACCATCCTCAACCTGGGCTTGAACGAGCAGTCCGTGCAGGCGCTGGCCAGCAACACCAAGAACGACCGTTTTGCCTATGACGCCTACCGCCGATTCGTGCAGATGTATTCGTCGGTGGTGATCGGCCTTCCCAAGGAAGATCTGGAGCACAAGCTGCGCGCGATGAAGGCGCGATTGGGCGTCAAGGACGACACAGAAGTGCCCGCCGAAGGCTGGCGCGAGCTGGTGAAAGAGTACAAGGCATACTTTAAGGAACACACCGGCAAGGCGTTTCCCGAGGATCCGGAAGAGCAATTGTGGGGCGCGATCGGCGCCGTCTGCGGCTCGTGGATGGCCGACAAGGCGGTCACCTACCGGCGCGTGGAGAAGATTACCGGCCTGCTGGGCACGGC
>JACQDD010000248.1 GCA_016201265.1 Terriglobales bacterium
AGCGGCACTTTCCCGCTCCGTCTCTGCCGGAGATCGCCTTCCTGGGCCGGTCCAATGTCGGGAAATCGAGCGTGATCAACGCGCTGGTCGGGACGAAGCTGGCGCGCACCAGCAACACTCCTGGGCGAACCCGCAGCATCAACTTCTTCGAGATTCGCCGGGCTGGCCAACCCAGACCCGAGTTGCTGTTCACGGACCTGCCGGGATACGGCTATGCCAAGGTGTCCCGGGAAGTCTCACAGGACTGGGCGCGGTTCGTGGATCCCTACTTGCGAGAGCGCTCCAGCCTCGCGCTCTGCCTCGCGCTGGTGGATACGAACGTGCCTCCGCAGGAAAGCGACCGCCACTTACTGGAGTTCCTGGAGGCGAGCGGACGACCCCATGTCATTGTCGCCACCAAGTGTGACCGGCTGTCGAGCAATGAATTGCGAGGCGCCCTGCAAACGCTCGGCCAGGAATACCCCAGGGCCGCCATCATTCCGTTCTCAGCCAAAACCGGGGCCGGGAAAGACGACCTTTGGGGCCTGATTCGCCTGTCTCTGTCGAAAACCGCGGCGGTCTAAAGTTCTCCCCGAAACCTTCCGATCAGAGTAATGAGAGCGCAATCGGAGGCAGTTCACAGGTGGATCCTCACGCCTATGCCGAACAGCCGGGCTTGACGCCGGAATCCCGGAAAACCGATGACGGCGTGGACTATCTGCGCCGGCTGAAGTCGCAAGCGGGCGGAGAGGACAGAGCGGGTCCGGTTGCAAGCGCGGGATCGTCGGTCGCCGCGCCGCAGACCTCTTACCGTGGCAAGGAACGGAGGCTCAGCCCTCGTTTTCGCTGTGCGGGAAGCGCGGAGTTCAAGGCGCAGGGCAGCGATGTGCGCATGTGGGGAACGTTGACCGACGTCAGTCTGCACGGGTGCTACGTCGAGATGAGCACCACGTTTCCAGTCGGTACCAAGGTCGAGCTTGTCCTCGAAGCTCTGGGGATTCGGGTTCGTGCCTTGGGCACGGTTGGGGTCTCGTACCCATTCTTGGGAATGGGGATTCGCCTGACGGAAATCGAGCCCGGGCAGCAAACACAACTGGAGCAACTTCTTTCCGCGGTGGCTGGACAAAATACTGCCGCCGACCCCACATTGGTTCAGGACAGAGGGGTACCGGCCAAGGCGGCGGCCGAGCCAACCGCTTTCCTCGAAGAAATCAAGCGGTTCTTCGACACTCACTTGATTCTGTCCCGCGAAGAGTTCCTCCAGATCGCCAAAGGCTGCCGGAGGTCCTGAGTTTCCTGTCCCGACCTGGCCCGTTACTCCGGTGACAACAAGCAGACGTGAGAGTCCCCGGCCCCAGCTTTTCATCCGCTATGATGAAAGCTATGGCGAAATATCTCGTGACCGGCGCGGCCGGGTTCATTGGATCCTCCCTGGTGCGCGCTCTCCTGGATCGGGGCGAGGAGGTTCGGGGTATCGACAACCTGGCCACCGGCCGGCGGGAGAACCTGACCGAAGTTCTCAAGCAGATGGATTTCCGCCAGGTGGACATCCTCGACCTAGATGCCATGCGGCAGGCCTGCGAAGGCGTGGACTACGTACTGCATCAGGCCGCCATTCCGTCGGTTCCGAAGTCGGTGCTCGATCCGTTGGGGAGCAATCGCGCCAACGCCGATGGGACGCTTAGCGTCTTAGTCGCGGCGCGCGATGCCAAGGTAAAACGGGTAGTGTACGCTGCGTCGTCGTCCGCGTATGGGGACACTCCGACGCTGCCCAAGCACGAGGCTATGACCCCCAACCCGATCTCGCCCTATGCGGTTGCCAAGCTGACCGGCGAGTACTACATGATTTCGTTTTACCGCTGCTACGGCCTGGAGACAGTGAGCCTGCGCTATTTCAATATTTTTGGGCCGCGCCAGGATCCTTCTTCGCAGTACTCGGGCGTGCTGGCCAAGTTCAGTCTGCAAATGTTGCGCGGTGAGCAGCCCACGATCTTCGGCGACGGCGAGCAAAGCCGCGACTTCAATTACATTGATAACGCTGTCTCGGCGAACCTACTGGCTTGCTCGGCGCCGGCGGCGGAATGTGCTGGACGCGTGTTCAATATCGCCACGGCACGACGCGCCACTCTGAACCAGACTTTTGAATTGCTGAAGCCGCTCACCGGCTACACGGGAACGGTTAAGTACGGTCCGGAACGCGGCGGGGATATCAAACACTCGCTCGCCGACATCACGCTGGCGCAAAAGCATCTTGGCTACAAGCCGCTGGTGAATTTTGAAGAGGGTCTGCGCCGCACGGTGGAGTGGTATCGCAGCGAGGCGCGGGCAGCCGGGGCGTGAGAGCTTCCGCCGCAGAAAAGATCCGCGGGCTACGAAGCTGGACGCTGCTCTTCCGGGGCGGGTGGCGGTTCTGATTTGCGGGAGTTTTCCCAAGCAATCAGTTCGTTCAAGTCATAGCGGAACGGGCCATAGGAGCGAAAGACGCTCTCGTCGAACAGCCTTTTGACGCCGCAGCCCAGGCAAACCTGATAGGCGTGTCCCTGAGCGCGCACCGGCCAACTCATTTTGCGGTGCCAGCAACCGCGCAGGAGCAGCATGGCGACTCCGGCCAGGCCGGTCGCCATCGCTCCGGCGGGCCATAACCAGCTGGATTTCCTCGACTCTTCCGGTGTTTCCTGCTCTTTAGGGTCGGCCACAGAATCCAAGTCCTGTTGAGAGGATAGGACGAAATGGGCGCGAGGGCAAATTGGCGGTCGGTAGTCAGCGGTCAAGTACTGGCTACCGGCTACTGACTACTGCCTACCCGAAGGTCCAATCCGCCGCCCGTGTACCATCGGACATTGCGGTATGTGCCGGAAGACTATTACCCTTAGAACTTGAGTGCGTGGGGCCGCCCGGGAACCATGGCTAACACTGGGCCCGATTGACAGCCGGCGGGCGGCGAATACGATTGATGGGTAGGTTCACGCTCTCCTCGCAACCCCAGCATGAGCGCCAATCCAACTCGCGTTGACTGGGAAGCACCCCCGCGTGGCGATGATCCGGGCTTTCCGCTGCAAGAGGGGAATCGCGTACTTGAATCCCTAGCGCGGCAGGAAGCTCTGCCCGCCTTGCTGGCCTTCTCCGATCTTCACCAGCGAATCCGGAACCGGCGGGCGGAGGGTGCGGCATCTGCCTCCGATTGGGACTTGTTTCAGACGGAGCGCTTCGTCCTGGACGAGGTGCTGCAACTAGTCTGCGACCGGGCTTTGGCGATCACCCAGGCCGACGGCGTCCTGGTGGCCCTGGGAGAAGGATCGGAACTGGTTTGCCGTGCGGCGGCGGGAACGCTGGCGGCCGAGCGCGGGGGTCGCCTTCTGCGCGAGTCCGAGTTTTTGCAGGATTGCCTGGATTCAGGACGGATTCTGGGTTGCGACGATTGCAACGTGGACGCCCGCGTGGACCTCGATTTCTCTCGCCAGATCGGAGCCCGGGCTACGGTTCTGGTTCCGCTGCGCGGCCAGCGCGCGCGTTTCGGCGTGATCCAGGCGTTCTCCAGGGTTCCTTACGCTTTCAGCGACGACGATGTCCGCTGCTTCGACCTGTTGGCCGAACTAGTGCTTTCCGCCCTTAAGCCCGAGGATCAGGACCGGCGGTTGAACTGGCTGGCGGACGTGGTGGATGACGTCCTGTACCCGAAATTGGCAGGGGCGGATCAGGCGGCAAGCGGCGGAATCGAAAGCAGCGTCGAATCTCCGGCTCCCGAACCATCTTCCCTGGCAAGCGACAGTGCCCTTACCGAGCCGGTACGCGACTTGCCGGAAGCTGAGACAGGCGGAGATTTCGCGGCTCAAGATTTCACGGCAGCGGAGCCGGAGGCTCCAGAAGAATTCCCAGCGCCATTGTTCCTGCCCAGCATGGCCGCTCCGAGAAGCCCGCATCCGGGGCTGAGTGTGGTGCTCGTACTGGTGGCGGTGGCGGCGTTGTTTTCGGCGGGTGTGTGGTTTGGGATGCGGAATCGTGACGCTGAAGGAAGGAAGGCCGCGGTTGCGCCGCAGCCTGTCGGCGCACAGCCAATGCCGGTTTCGAGTACTCCGGCGGCCTCGGACCATCTGATGGATCCGGCGAAGCTGGAGTCCGCAAGCGCGAGCACGCTGGCGGTATTGCCGAGGGTTACAGGGATCCGGCACTGGTCAACTCCGATGGGCAGCACCGTGGTCATTGATATGCAAGACCAGGCGCCTTACGAAGTGCATCGTTTGATGTCTCCTGAGCGCATTTACTTCGACCTGCATGACACGGCGCTGGCTGCGGAGCTGGAAGGAAAATCCATTGACATTGGCGACGTTTCGCTGACGCGCGTCCGGGTGGCGCAGCCGGTTTCGGGCGTTACACGGGTCGTACTGGATACGCGCGACGGTTCCAATTTTTCGGTGAGCATGGAGTCGAATCCATACCGCCTTGTGGTTGAACTGCGCGGGAGCGACCGGGCACTGGCGTCGAACCGGATGGCAACGCCTGGCTCGGAGGAGCGCGCCGCAGCGAAGGCATTGTCATCGTTGCCGGCTAAACCCGAAGACGATCAGCTACGGGCGAAGGCCGGTAGACTCCGCATCGCGCTGGACGCCGGACACGGGGGCTGGGATCTGGGCACAGCAGGACGGAATGGATTGCTCGAGAAGGATCTGGTGCTCGATGTAACCCGGCGCCTGGGCCGGTTGTTGCAGGCGCGGTTGGGGTCGGAGGTCATCTTCACGCGGACCGGGGACGACTACCTCGCGCTCGATCAACGCGCTGACTTCGCCAACCAGGCGCAGGCCGACCTGTTCGTTTCGGTGCACGCCAACTACAGCAGTGCGGCGTCGGCGCGCGGCGTGGAAACTTACTACACCAATTTCTTTGCGCCGCCGGGATCGCGCGAAATCGAGAAACGGGAGAATGGAGCCGCGCCCATGCCGGTTCCTGTGGCATTGTCGTCCGGAGAACTACACGAGAAGATTGAGGAGTCGCGACATCTGGCGGCAAGCATTCAGCGGTCTCTATACGCCACGCTGGCGGCAAACAGCCCCGGCATTCGTGACCGCGGCGTCAAGGATTCGCAATTCCTCGTGCTGACCGGCACCACCATGCCGGCAATTCTCACGGAAATTTCCTTTGTCAGCAGCCCCGCCGATGAACGCAATCTGCAAAGCGAAACCTATCGCCAGCAGATCGCGGAGGCGTTGTATAAAGGGATTGCCCGCTATGAAGCCGCCGCGCATCGCGTCAAGATGGCCCAGATGAAGCAAGACGCGGCGCGGCGCTAAGCAAACCCACTCTAACGCGCTTCCTGAACGAGCAGCGCCCCGATCTCCATTCTTGAGTTCTGTTTTTTCCCTGGCGTCCCGGATTTGCGGCATCAGAATGTCACGAACGTAGTGCCAATAGGGGACCAATTCCAGTGCTGAACGCGCATCCTGTTCCGCCGCGTTCAGGTCCGGTGTGGTGCGGTTGAGGTTGGACCATGCGAGGCTCATCAATAATTCCGGCTCTCCCCATGCTGGTTCCAAGGGGTCGCTGGGCGTGGTTTTGTGGCTCCGGATCACTGCCAGACCCTTCTCGTACTGCTCCATCGCTTTCGCCTGGCCGCCTCCACGCTCCGCGGGAGTGTTCCAAACCATTGGACCCAGCACCCAAAGAAGGCGGGGATTCTCCGGCGCTTCCGCCTCGGCTTCCTTCCGCAGTTGCCGGGCATGAGGTATCAACTCCTGGATCCTTGCGCTCCCAGGATCTTGCTGGTGTACGGAATAGGCGAAGAAGCCTATACACGACAGCGCCCCGATCTTGGCGTCCCCGAAAGTAGGGTCTTTCCTGGCCGCGTCATCGAATTCGTCTAACGCATGTTTCAGGTCTTCTTGTAACTCTGTCGGGTCAACGTGGTCGTTGAACCCGTTGATCGCTCTGCGCCACAGCGCAAACCCGCGCCAGTATCGCACCCGCGCCGCAAGGTCCTTATTTTCTACAAAGGGCGCCAGGGCGCCGTGCAGGCGCTTCAGCGCGGAGCGGTCCCCTTCATAGTCAGCCCGCTGTATTTGGGTGACGATTTTGACCACCTGTTCGCGCGCTCGAACGACTGCCGGCGCGGCCGGCGCCATCGTCACGGAAGTCAGCAGCATAGCCACTATTTGCGCCACTCTGCCCCGGGTCCATCGTGAGGAATTCGAATGTTGGATCGCAGCCATTGCCACCTCCGTTGCCGCACCGTCACCAGTTCTTTCCGCCAGGCGGTTGTGCTGTGCGTCTGCTCTCAACGTAGAACACCACGGATTCTCGGGCCAGGCGCTTTCGGTGAACCGGCAAGGTCTGTCGGTCAATGGTGGGGTGCAATCGGGTGCGAATTGAGATAATTGAGCAAAATGATGCCAAGGGCTATCAAGCGTTACGCGATTGTCTTAGCGGCATGGCTGCCGTTCTTCGCGATCTGGGTGTTCTTCGCGATGTTGTACGCGCACTACCCATTGCGCGCGGCACTGATGACAAGCCTGATTTCCATGGGCACTGCGAGCTTGCTTGCAATACCTGCCTGGCACGTTTGCCAACGCTGGCCGTGGCCTCTTCGACTCGACCTGAAGTTCTACCTGCTGCAGATCTTCTTCGCGTCGCTGTACTCAATTCTCTGGAGTATTTCGGTCTATGGGCTGGAGTCGATACGGCGCGGAGCCGGCCCTTCGCCGGGTTTTTGGAGATCCCCCTTTCTCGGCTGGCAGCTCCTGATGGGAGTCTGGCTCTATGGGCTGTTCGCGGGAGTCTCCTATGCCGTCCAGACACGGAATCGCTTGCACGAAAAAGAGACGCTCGCCGTGCGTGCCGAGGCGCTGGCGGCAGCAGCCCGCCTGGATGCGCTTCGGGCCCGCCTGAATCCACACTTCCTGTTCAACGCTCTTCACACGCTGGCCGCCTTGGTGAAGTTCCGCCCCACCATGGCGGAAGGCGCTATCGAGCGCCTCGGGGACATGCTGCGCTACACGCTGCGAGAAGACGGCCGCGAGCTGGTGGAGTTTTCTGAAGAGTACGACTTCACACGTCAGTACGTTGCGTTCGAACAACTCCGCTATGAAGACCGGCTGAAGGTGGATCTACAAATTGACCCGGAGTCCTTCAACTTCGAGATCCTTCCATTTTCGATGCAGACGTTGGCCGAGAATGCAGTGCGCCATGCCATCTCGATCCGCCCCGAAGGCGGGTCCATATGGATCAAGTGCTCCCACCATGATGGCCGGCTTACGTTAAGCGTTCGAGACGACGGACCTGGAGGCGGCTCTGATGCAGGTCAATCGCACCAATTCGGGTTGCGTTCCTTGCGGGAACGTCTGCGGGCAGCCTATGGGCCGTCCGCTGATCTGCGTGTCCATAGCGGCCCGGAAGGTTTCGAGGCAAGTTTTGTGGTTCCGCCTTCTTCGGAATCGCCTTTAGTCGAGCGAGAGCGAGCCGGTGAACACGAATGAAGGGCTCCGTTCTGATCGCGGACGATGAACCGCTGGCTCGACGCACTCTGCGAGAACATCTCCGCACCTTGGGCTGGGTGGGCCCGATTCACGAGGCCCACGACGGCAAAACGGCCATTGCGGTCGCGAACAACCAACGGCCCGACCTGCTGTTTCTCGACATCGTAATGCCGGGCGCCACAGGATTAGAGGTCCTCGAGCAGCTTGACTATGAGCCGAAGGTGATCTTCACCACGGCGTACGATCAATACGCCGTCACGGCGTTTGAACTGGGTGCTCTCGATTACATACTGAAGCCATTCGGGCGTGAGCGGCTAGAACGGGTGTTGCATCGAGCGCAAGCTGCGTTAAACGTGGCTGCGGCCCCCCTGCTCTCCCGTGCAAGGGAATCGCTCAACCAGATACGGGACCTCTCGAGAATCTTTGTCCGCGATGGCAACCGGATCGTCCCCATCCCGTTGGCAAGTCTTGAGCGCGTACAAGGGGCGGATGACTATGTGATGATTTGCACCGCAACGAAAGAGTACCTCGTCAGCATCCGGTTATCTGATCTCGAAGTGCACCTGGGGAGAGCAAAGTTCCTGAGGATCCACCGGTCTCACCTCATAAACCTCGAGTATGTGACATCCATTGAATCGTACGATGCCGCACGCCTCGAGGTTGTGATGAAGAGCGGCACGAGGATCGTCGCCAGCCGAACCGGTTCGAAACGTCTGCGTGATCTAGCTCTCTGATACCGAGGAAGCAATCAGCCCTAAACGGTTACGGGCGTTTGGTCGGCAATCTTTAACAGGGGCAAAAGCGACTACGCAAGCCGGCAGTTGGCACATCATCTCCGGCATCACGACCAATCGCCCAGGCCCCATTCATAGAGTGAGTTCCAAGCGGAAGTGAGCAGCCCTAGTTGGTCCCGCCCACTCCGCCGTACTTCTGCAGCCACTTCAACTCTTCCCGCACTTTGATCTTGCCGTGCCAGGGATTCTTGGCAAGGGAGTGGCCCTCGCCGGGGAAGATCAGCAGATCGCTCGGAATGTTCAACTCGTGCAGGGCGCGGTCGAGCAGGTAGTTCTCCAGCACCGACACCCGGATGTCGTCCGAGCCCGCGACCATGTGCGTAGGCGTGCGGATTTTGTTGATCTGATAAATCGCAGCCTCGCTGTGATAGCGACCGGGGACTTCCCACGGAAGCCCACCCAGAAAATAGACGTCGTCGAAGCCGGTGTCATCGTTTCCCCAGTTCGCAACATGCTCCACGGCGCCGGCGCCGGTCACGGCCGCTTTGAAGCGGGTGGTCTGCGTGATCAGCCAGTTGGTCATGTAGCCGCCGTAGCTGTAGCCGCCTATAGCAAGGCGGTTGGGGTCGGCGATGCCGTCTTTTACCAGCGCGTCCACGCCGGTCAGGATGTCTCTCCCAGGCTTGGAAACGATTTCGGGCACAATTTGCAGCGCGAACTTGTCGCCGTAGCCGGTGGAGCCGCGGTAATTCGGTTCGAACACCAGCCAGCCTTCGGTGGCGGCGAGGCGATCCCACTGATACCAGTCGGCCTCGAAGTGGTTGCCGTCGGCGTCCTGCGGACCACCGTGAATGAACACAAACACGGGCAGGTTCTTCGCCTCAAATTTTCCCGGCGGGTACATCAGCATGCCTTCCACCGGCGTGCCGTCGTCGGAGGTCCAGCGATAGGGCTTGGCCTTGGGCAGATCGCGCTCCGTGAACAGTTTGTTAAAGGAGGTAATGGGCCGGGCCTGCATCAGCTTGTCGGGACCGTCGGCGATGTAGACTTCGGTCGGACGCTCGATCGCCGAGTACACGAACGCAATGCGCGGAGATTGCGCCGTGGAGGCTGGGATCTCGTAGGCTCCGGGCCATCCCTCGCGCTTGACGACAGCCGCCTTTGGATTGGCCTGCGAGTGCAGTTGCACTTCGGTTCCTTCGCGACACGCGCAGAGTACGGAACCGTCGGGCATCGGAGTGTAGCGGATCACTTCGCCCTTGTAGTCAGCGAACCAGCGCTGGATTTCGCCAGCGCCGGTATCTATCCAATACAGGCGGGGCTGAGGGTCCTGGTATTTTCCTTCTACCGATCCGAGACTGGTTTCAAAGAACAGGTGGCGATTGTCGGCCGCCCATTCCAGGTTCAGCTCGACCGCTTCGTTGCGCGTGAGCCGGGCGGGCGATGCCTCCGCTGCTCCGCCCGTCAGATTGACCAGGTAAATTTCGTACTCTTCGATTTTTTCGTCCCGCTTCGAAACGGCCGTGCCCATAAACGCCAGGCGGGTTCCATCGCGGGAGATTGCAATTTGCTCGACGCGCCAGGGCGTGCGCGCGCTGACGACCGCTCCCGGCGTGGCGCCGGAGTCTTTCTCGGCTTCGGGGGTTTCTTTGACGCCGAGCGCAGCGTGGCGCGCCAGAGCCGCGTCGAGGCTGATGCGAAAGATCACGTCCCCACGCTCATCGCTGCGGAAGCGGATGACGTCCTTCCACTCTTTTTTATGGGCGTCGTTCTGATCCTTGGTCCAGGGCTGGCGCGTGGCAAAGTAGATGGACTTGGAATCCGGGGACCAGGCGAAGGCGTGCACGTCGTCATCGCCGGAAGTGACGGCAAAGGCCTCTCCTCCGTTTGGTGATATCAGAAACAGTTGGGAGATTTCTTTGCTCTTGTCGTCGCCCGCGTCTCCGTCTTTTCCACCAGCGGCCTTGCGCTCGGAGAGAAACGCGATCCACTGCCCGTCGGGAGACCATCGCGGTGAACTGTCGTGCCCGGACTGCGTCAACTGGATCAGGCTGCCGCCGTTTCCGGCGATGCGGTAGAGCCAGAGGTCGGAACGATAAATCTGCTGCTCCCAGTCAGCTTTCTCGGTGTCGAATACGACCGAGTTGCCGTCGGGAGAAAGTCTCACTCCAGTGAAGTCGACGGAATTGAAGAAT
>JACQDD010000031.1 GCA_016201265.1 Terriglobales bacterium
AAGAAGTTCCGCGCGGGCCTGGCCGTCGCCGTGTTCGCCGGAGAGTGAGCCTCCGTACCCGACAACCAGATCGGCAGCCTCTTCCATGAACCGGCGAAACTTGCGGATGCCCTCGGCGGATTCGAGATCGTAGTCCATGCGGGTGTGGACGCAGGCGTGGCCGAAATGTCCGTAGAACGCGCCGCCATATTGGAAGTCGTTCATCAACTTGCGCAGGTCGCGCAGGTAGGCGCCGAGCTTCTCCGGCGCCACCGCAGAATCCTCGAACCCTTCCCACCGCGGAGCCTCGCCGGGAACGTGCGAGGTCGCTCCCAGGCTCGACTCGCGAACGTCCCAGATACGCCGGGCCAGGCGCGGATCCGTGAACAGGCGTACGTCGGGCGGAGGTGCCGAGTGCTCCAGAACTTCCATGAGCTGGCGCGCCTGCGCTTCGGCCTCGGCGGCGGTGTTTGCACCGAATTCGACGAGCAGCCAGCCCTTACCTTCAGGAAGAAGTGCGAGACCTTCGGGGTTCAGCCCAAGGCGGCGACTGGCGTTGACGATGACGTCGTCGAAGCCCTCCAGGCCGATGGGGCGGTGCTCCATGATTTGCGGGACATGGTCAGCGCACAAATAAATATCGGGCCATCCAATGACGAGCAAGACCCGCTCGGGTGGACTCTCGACTAAGCGGCAAGTAGCTTCGAGAACCGTGGCGCACGTGCCCTCGGTGCCCACCAGCGCGCGGGCAACGTGGAAGCCGTTTTCCGGAAGCAAGTGGTTCAGGTTGTATCCGGAGACGCGGCGCGGAATGTTCGGGAACTGGCGGCGGACGTGATCGCCGTAGCGGTCCGCGATGGACTTGAGGCCGGAATAGATCTCAGCGCGGCGGCCGCCTTCGCGGAGGATGCGGTTGAAGTCATCCTCGCTGGTTGCGCCCACGTGCATGCGCTTGCCGTCGTAAGTCAGGATCTCGAGCGACTCGACGTTGTCGTCGGTCTTGCCCGCCATGATCGAGTGCACACCGCAGGAGTTGTTGCCGATCATGCCGCCGAGCGTGCAGCGGTCGTGCGTGGCGGGATCAGGAGCAAAGGTCAGGTGGTGCTTCTCGGCTTCGGCGCGGAGATGGTCGAGGATTACTCCCGGCTCAACCCGGGCGATGCGGCGCACAGGGTCGATTTCGAGAATCTGCGCCATGTACTTTGAAAAGTCGAGAACGACAGCGACGTTGCAGCATTGTCCGGCGAGCGAGGTGCCGCCGCCGCGAGCGAGGAGCGGGGCACGGTGGTCACGGCAAATCGCGACCGTCGCGAGAACGTCTTCAGTGTCGCGGGGGACGACGACGCCGATCGGAACCTGGCGGTAGTTTGAGCCGTCCGTCGCATAGAGGGCGCAGCTACCCGAATCGAAACGAATTTCTCCGCGGAGATGGCGGCGGAGGGCGGCTTCGAGCGCGCGGGCGTCCACGGCCTCGGAGCGCGCCGTCAGCGCGCGAGCGGAGACGTCATAGTGAGTTGAGGTTGAGTCGGGCATGGGTTAGGAACATCTTCGAGGATGCGGGGCGCGGGGCGCAAGGGCATTGCAGAAGGAAACAGATCGACTACCGAAGCCATGCCGGTGCGCGCGAGGCGTCGCGCGGGGCGCTTTGTGCCCTCCATTGCGCACGAGGACCGGTGGAAGCTATACTGCACGAACTTCAGGGGCCGGCGCGCCCGGCCAAAGAGAACGCCGCCAAGCTCAAGGCGGGATTCTATTCCGCGCCGTTGGAGACCTCAATGTCAGATCGCAAGCTGCTGTGGACTGCTCGGTTGCTTCTCACGCTCTTCGTCGCCGTGGCAGGCCCCGCGTTTTCCCAGAATCCGCCGAAGGCCGTCATGGCCTACTACGAGAACTCCGCATCCGATCGCACGCTCCGGCTGTACGCTTCCTACCTCAACCAGATTCCGACGGACAGCTTTGCGATCGAGCGCAAGGGAAATATCCGCGGCGCCGCGCCCGCGGAAGTGCTGGCCTTTGCCCGCTCCAGAGGTATGCAGACCTTCGCCACCGTCTCCAACTACTTGTCCGGCTACAGGTCGGGAATTGCGCACACCATCCTCAACGATCCGGCGATCCGCGCGACCGCCATCCGCAACATGCTGGCCGTCGTCCAGACCAACGGATACTCGGGTATCAACATTGACTTTGAAGCGATTCTCCCCAAGGATCGCACCGCGTTTTCGGGTTTCATCGGCGAGGTGGCGCTTGCCATGCGCGCCGCCGGATATCTGACCGTGGTCTCCGTTCCCGCCAAAGTGCGGGACAACCCCCACGACTCCTGGAGCGGCGCCTTCGACTACACGGCGCTGGGCCGCGATGCCGACCTTCTGCAACTCATGACGTACGACGAGCACGCGGTGTGGGGATCGCCCGGACCGGTGGCCGGTCTGGACTGGGTGGAGCGGTGCGTTCGATACGCCCTGTCCGCCGTACCGGCGAGCAAAATCAGCATGGGCATGCCCGCTTACGGCTACGACTGGAACCTGACGAAGAAACCCGGCCGGCCAATTTTCTGGAAGCAGATTCCCGCGCTAGTCAAGAGAGTTGGCGCCGTGCCGCTGTGGGATGCGACTTCCTCCTCACCGTACTTCTTCTACACTGCGGGCGACGGCGCAAGCCACGTGGTGTGGTATGAAAACCCGGAAAGCATTTCGCTGAAGAGCAGGCTGGCCGTCACTTACGACCTCGAAGGCGTCTCCGTCTTCGCCCTGGGTTTTGAAAATCGCAAATTCTGGGAGGCGGTCAGCGCGGGCCTGGGTAACGCTGGGCACTGAGCGATCTTGGCCACGGGGAACCAGGCAGCAGGTGGCCCGGCCTCTGTGCTGCGGTGTCCGCCGCCGTTTCCGAGGGCGAGGCCCCCCTTCGACTACACCCAGGGCGGGGTCCGAGCCACACGATACGGCTACCGCCAGGCGCGGGTGAGGTAGTCGGCCATGGCCAGGGCTAACAGGATGGCCAGGAAGAAGAAGCCGGAAACGACGACCGCACCGGTCATCTTCTCGCTCGCGCCTTTTACGTGCATGAAGAAGAGCACCACCAGAGTGGCCTTGATCGTCGCGATCAGGAGCGCGACCACTGGATTGAAAGGACCAAGGTTCACAAAGGCCGCGAACACCGTGACCGCCGTAAGCACGAGCAGCGAGATGCCGAGAGCAACGTAAAATGTGCGCGATGCAGCGTGTTCTGACATGTCAGTTCTCAGTTCCCGGTTTTCAGTTCTCAGTAATCGTTCCCTCGTTCTCGATGCCAGCCTTCACGAGTGGCGGCTGATCAAGTAAAGCAAGGGGAACAGATAAATCCAGATGATATCCACCAAGTGCCAATACAGGCCTGCGTTTTCGATCGGCGTGTAATACCCGGGCGTGTAGTGCCCCTTCCAAGCCAGCACGGCGAGGCCCGCAAACAAGCCGCATCCGATGATCATGTGCAGGGCGTGCATGCCCGTCATGGCGAAGTAGAGGGAGAAGAACAGCTCTGCCTCCTTCGGGTTGACCGGGATGTGCTTGCCGTTGTCGTCGAAGGACTCCGTGAATGCGAAACTGGCCCCCGGAACGTGGTGCTTCTCGAACTTCTCGGCGTATTCCACAGCCTTCACGCCCAGGAAGGTAAGCCCCAACACGACAGTCAACACGAGGTAGACGACCAACTGCTTGCGCTTGCCTCTCTGCGCGGCATTGACGGCGAGAACCACCGTTAGACTGCTGACCAGCAACACGGCTGTGTTAAACGCGCCCAAGCCGATACTGAGCTGCTGGCTTCCCGCGGCGAAGGCGTTGAAGTGCGCCACGCGGTACACCAGATAGGCGCAGAACATGCCGCCGAAGAACATGATTTCGGTTACCAGGAACAGCCACATGCCGAGCGAAGCGGCGTCCTTCTGCTGCTGCTCATCGGCGAAGTGGTGCAGCAGTGCCGGATTGTGAGCGGCGGTCTCCACTGCGGTGGCGTGACTGTCAGCCAACGGCAACCTCCTTCTGCTCCTTCAATTCAATCTCGTCGTAGTTGTAGGCTTCCCAGGTCACGACCGGCGTCTCATCAAAGTTGAACGTAGGCGGCGGAGACGCGGTCTTCCATTCCAGTCCGGCGGCGGCCCAGGGATTCGCATCGGCCAGCGGGCCATAGCGCAACGACCAGACGAAGTAGATCATCGGCAACAGGTAGCCCACGGCCAGCACGCTGGAGCCGGCAGTCGAGAGCACGTTCAACACCTGGAATTCGGGCATGTGGGAGTAGTCCGCATAGCGGCGCGGCATTCCCAGATAGCCCAGGATGAACTGCGGGAAGAACGTCAGGTTGAATCCCACAAACACGAACAGCGCCGAGAGTTTGGCCCAGCCTTCGGGATAAAGGCGGCCCGAGATCTTGGGCCACCAGAAATGCAGGCCGCCTAAGAATCCCATGAGCACGCCGCCCACCATGACGTAATGGAAGTGGGCCACAACGAAATAGGTGTCGGTGACGTGAACGTCAATGCCGAGCGTAGCCAGGAACAGTCCGGTCAGTCCGCCGATGGTGAACAGCCCGATAAAGCCAAAGGCGTAGAGCATCGGTGTGGCATAGGAGATCGAACCTCTATACAGCGTGGCTGTCCAGTTGAAGACCTTGATGGCCGAGGGCACACCGACAAAGAAAGTCAGAAATGAAAAGACCATCGCGGCATAGAGCGAGATCCCTGCTACAAACATGTGGTGCGCCCAGACCAGGAATCCGATGACGGCGATGGCTACACTCGAAAGGGCCACGAAGTTGTATCCGAAGACGCGCTTGCGCGAGAAGGCGGTGATGAGTTCGCTGATGATGCCCATCGAGGGCAGGATCATGATGTACACCGCGGGATGCGAGTAAAACCAGAACAGGTGCTGGAACAGCAGCGGGTCTCCGCCGAGTCTGGGATCAAAAATCCCCAGGTGGAACAGGCGCTCGACCGCCACCAGCACGATCGTGATCGCGACGACCGGCGTGCCCAGAATCATGATCAGGCTGGTCGCGTAGTTGGCCCAGATGAACAGCGGCAAGCGGTTCCAGGTCAGGCCCGGCGCCCGCATGCGATGGATCGTAACGATGAAGTTCAGGCCGGTAAAAATGGAAGAGAACCCCGCAACGAACGCTGCGAGTCCGGCCTCAATGATCTTCGTGTTCGTGAACGCTGTGCTGAAGGGCGTATAGAACGTCCAGCCCGTGTCCACGCCGCCGGTCAACATGCAATGCGTAATCAGGATGCCACCCAGCACATAGAGGTACCAACTCAGCAGGTTGATGCGCGGGAAGGCAAGATCCTTGGCCCCGATCATCAGCGGCACCAGGAAATTCCCGAGCGTGGCCGGCACCACCGGAATGAGGAAGAAGAACACCATGATCATGCCGTGCATGGTGAACGCCTTGTTGTAGGTGTCGGTGTGCATCAGGTCGCTGGCCGGAGTCAGCAGCTCCAGCCGGATGAGCATGGCGAAAAAGCCGCCCAGGAAAAAGAAGAGCGTAATCGAGATCAGGTAGAGGACCGCGATCCGCTTGTGGTCCGTGGTCAGCAGCCAGCTCTTGACGCTGAAGCCGTTGGTCAGGTAGTTCGTCCGCTCGGTCGCCGGATGTGCCGGGATTGCTGCGCTCGCCATGCTATTGCACCTGCATCTTCTGGGGTTGTCCGGTTGGGGGCGCGGCGGGCTGGTTCTGTGCGCCGGCCGCTCCTGCGGGTGGCTGGTTCAGGGACTTGACGTAGGCAACCAGCGCGTTCAACTGCTCCTCGGTTACCAGGCCCTGGAAAGTGGGCATCACCGGCTTGAAGCCGGAAACGATCTTGGCCGTCGGGTTCAGGATCGATTCGCGCACGTAGTTCTCGTCCGCGACCACCGTGCGTCCGTCTTCCAGCAACACCGGCTTGTTGTAGGCACCCTGCAGGTTGGGACCGCGGCCCTGAGTATCGAGCCGGTGGCACGTGCTGCATCCGAGTGCTGTGAACAACTGCTTGCCGGTGTCCGCCAGCGGCGCGGCCGGTCCTCCCGCCATCCACTGCGCGTAGTCCTGCGGCTCCATGACTACGATGTTGCCAATCATGCCGGAATGTGAAGTTCCGCAGTACTCGGCGCAGAACAGGTGATACGTTCCGGCCTGGGTCGCCTTGAACCACAGCGTGGTGTAGCGGCCGGGAAGCACGTCCTGCTTGATGCGAAACGCGGGAATAAAGAAGCTATGAATCACGTCCTGCGAGGTCATGACCAGCTTGACGTTCTGACCCACGGGAACATGCAACTCGTTGATCTCGCGCTGGCCCTCCATGTGCTCGATCTTCCACATCCACTGCTTGGCGACGACGTAGACTTCGGTGGCGTCAGTGGGTGGCGTGCGCTCCTTGAAGTAGATCAGCGCGCCCCAGATGAAGAAAGTCAGCATCACGCCGAAGGGGATCACCGACCAGCCGATTTCGAGGATCGTGGAACCGTGGATCTGCTCGGCATCGCGGCCGGGCATGCGACGGTACCGGATCGCCAGTACCACGACCGCAAGATAGATCAGCAGCGTCATCACACCCGAAACGAGCAACAGGTAGATGTAGAGCGCATCCACCTGGCCTGCCATGGTCGAGGCCTGATCGGGCCACAAGGGTAGATATTTCGACATAATTACGTGGTTCGCCTCTGTTCCTTGCGAGCCGCGCCCGGATCGGCGCGGAACATGATGAACACAAATGTGCCCAGGATCAGCATGGTCGCCACTGCGGCCAAGCGCAGTATGTTGCTGACGACAGCGCCGTATTTTCCAATCCTCGGATCGTAGTGGTAGCAGTACAGCAGCACCTGGTCGCCGATGTTGCCAATCTGGTTGTGCGAAGCCTGCACCAGTCCCAGGCGCAGATCCTTGGGCGAGAACTCGACGCCGTAGAAATATTCCGCGATGTGGCGATCGGGCGTCAGCACCACGATTGCCGTCGCATGAGCATACTGCTCAGTCTTCTCATCGAACTGGTACTGGAAGCCGACGGCCTTGGTAAGGGCGTTGATGGCATCGGGTTTTCCGGTCAGGAAATGCCAGCCCTTCTCAGCGCCTGCCCGGCCGTAGCGTTTCATGATGTCGCGTTTCTTCTCGGCCGCCATGTCGGGCGTTTCCCGCGGATCGAAGCTCAGAGTGACAACGTCGAAATCCTTGCCCAGTTCGAAATTCAGCACTTTCAGCGAGCCGCTCAGACCTTGCAGGACTTCGCCGCACAGCATCGGACACTGGTAGTAGCCCAGGTTGAGAATGACAGGACGTCCCTTGCCGAAGTAATCGCCCAGCTTCACGGGATTGCCGAGCTCGTCGCGAAATTCAAGATCGGCCGGGACCTCGGCGTTCAAGTGCTGTTCGATGCCGACAAATTCCAGGCCCGGCGGCCGCTGGTTCACCGGAGGCGACATAATCCCGCCGCCCATGATGGGGCCGCGCTGCGCCCAGACGGGCGCCGCAGCGAGCATCAGCAAGAGTGTTGCGAAAACAATTGATTTACTGCGCACAGCTTCGTTCCTTCCTTGGTAAGCGGGGCTAAAGCCCCTCATTCCCGCGGAAACGGGCGGCACGGCTGAAGCCGTGCCCTCCCGAAACCCAACTCTTGAAACCCGTTCTACTGTTTCGGCGGCGCTTTCCTTGCGTTCGCAGTCTTCGGAGCAGTGCTTGCTTCGACTGCTCCACCTTGCGGGCGCACCGGCAATCCGCGCTGGATGGTCAACTCCATCGCGCGCTCGATCGGGATGTGCGCCACGCCCGCTTTCTCGTCCACCCAACCGTAGCTATTCAGCTGCTTCTCCTGATTCATCACGAAATCATGAAGCTGTCCGCGTTCGTCAACTTCCAGCAACGGCGCGCCATTCTCTTTGAATTTCCTCTCGACGTAGTCCTGAGTCACCCGGCGAGAGCCGACTTGGGCTGAGTCTTCCGACTTGACCAGCGGGCTGGCTGCGCTCATCTGCGACTTCTCGTACTTGTCGAGGAACGTGTACATCCCGGTGATGATGAAATAGATAACCACGCCGATGATGGCGAGCCCGATCATGAACCCGAACACACCGCGGCTGCTCAGGTCCTCGCGCTCGAATTCGACTCCGTGGCCGGAGTGGCCATGATTCGTGGTTTCATCACTCATGCGACGGCTCCAGAAGTCTCAGCGTCTGCGGCGCGTACACCGCCAGCAACGGACGCGCTCTCAAGTTGCGGAAAAAATATGCCATCCAAAGTCCGCCGATGCCCGCGAGCACCGCGAAAAACGTCCAGCTGACGTGAACCGTGTCGTGGTGAAGGGACGCAGACGGCTCAATGTGCCACCACAGGTCCACGATCCGCATCAGGATCAGCCACGAAGCCAGCCAGACCAGCGAGCCTGCCCGCCGCTTGAACTGCCGCGAGAGCAGCAACGCGAACGGCACCGCAAAATGGAAGATCGCCAGGAACACGCCTACCGTGCCCCAGCCCCCTTGCATGCGGCGCATGAACCAGGGAATTTCTTCGGGCAGGTTGCCCGCCCAGATAATCAGCCACTGCGAGAAATTGAAGTAAGCCCAGACCATGACGAACGCAAGCATGAACTTGCCGTGATCGTGCACTTCAGTGGGCTTGAGGTATTCCGACATCGGCTTGCGCTTGCCCAGGATGCTCTCGATTAGAACCGCAAAGCAGAACGCCGCCAGCGCCTGCCCGGCGATGAAGATCAGCCCGTAGATGGTGGAAATCCAGCGCGCCTGCAACGACATGACCCAGTCGATCACGGCAAAGGAAATCGTGAGCGAGTAGATCACCAGTCCGGGAGCGCTCAGTGCGCGGAACCGGAGAGTGCTCTGATCTTTCGCTTCCGCGCTGTCCTGCGCGGTGGACCAGCGATTGAGCAGAAAAGCCATTCCGATCCACAGAGCGAAGTAAATGATGGCGCGAGTGAGGGTGCCGTTGAAATTGAGATAAGTATGCGCGATATCGGCCAGCTTTGGATCTTTCGCCAGATCCTCGGGCCGGGCCCAGGCATACAACCGGGCAAGGTTCAGCAGGATCGGGACGAAAAGTACGGCCATCAGCGGCAAAGTCATCATGCCCGCTTCCATAATCCGGCGAATGACCGTGCCCCACGCTCCGCCCACCAGGTGATAAAGCATGAGGACGGCCATACAGCCCAGCGAGAGCCCCAGTCCCAGCATGAAGACCGTGAGATAAGCAGAGTAGAAACTCTCCGGCGCCTTGACCGCACCGACCACGGAGGCAATCGCTCCCAGCACGCCGATGACGAGCGAGCGCTGCTGCATGGTCTGCGCCACGGTCGGGGCCATCAGGTCCGCTTTGTTCATGGTCGCCGTGGTCATTTGGGCTCCTCTTTGTTCTCGCCGGCCGTTTCGGCCGCTTTCGGCTTCACGACGGGCAGCGTTGCCCCGGTGCCGATGTCGCGATATTCGGGGGCCTCTGCCGGAACTTTTTGCCCCGCCGGAAGGTCCGCCGCGGTCGCGTTCTGGCTTAACTGCAGCGCGCGGATGTAGGCGGCGATCGCCCAGCGGTCGCGCGGTGGAACTTGCGCGGAATAATCGGGCATCACGCCGAAGCCGTTGGTCATGACGTCGAAGAAGTAGCCGATCGGAACCTTGCGTAGGCGGTCAATGTGGTACGACGGCGGGCGGCGGAATCCGCGCGACGGAATGAATCCTTGGCCATCTCCCACCCGTCCATGACACGGCGTGCAGTAAATATTGAAGCGCTCGTGTCCACGGGCGAGAACCTGCTCAGTCACCGGGAAGGGCATGTAGTCGCCGGGATTGGCGCCGATCTTTCCGGTGTAGGAGTACGCGTCTTCGCGAAGATCGCCGCGAGCCACGGTGCCCTCCACGGGCAGCCGCGCCGAGCGGCTGTCGGCATAGAAGTCGCTCTTCGACAGCGGCCGATAGTAGGGCTGGACATGCATGTCAATGCGGCAACCTGCGGAGACAAAGATCAGCGCCAGCAGCCCGGGCAGAATTTTTCGAAGGTTGCTCATGGCCTAGCTCGGCACCTCCGAGATAGCGCGCGGGGCAAGCCCTTTGAGAAACTCGCGGGTGCGGGCGCCGTCATATTTCGGGTCGCTGGAAAACACGACCAGGAAGAACTTGTTCTCCGAAGCCTTGGCAAACTCCGCCACGTTGAAGACCGGGTGGTACGGCATGGGCAAACCATTCAGGGCCAGCATGCCGAAAACCGCCGATAACCCGGCAAACAGGATCGTCATTTCGAAGGTCACGATGATGAACGAAGGCCACGAATGGTATGGCCGTCCTCCGACATTGACCGGATACGTCATCACGGCCACGTAGTACTGCAGCAGATATCCTGACAACCCGCCGATGATCCCGCCCACCAGCACTACAAACGGCACCATGTTCTTGCGGAACCCAATGGCATCGGCCAACCCTTCGACGGGGAACGGGCTGAAGGCATCAATCTTCTTGTAGCCCGCGTCGTGCGTCTTGTGGGCGGCCTTGACAAGTTCCTGCGCCGAATCGAATTCGGCCATCAATCCGTAGACGGAAGATTCGCTCATCGTTTAACCTCCTCCGCCTCGTGCACCTGGGCTTCCGGCAATAAGGTGCGCAACTCTGAAATGGAGACCATCGGCAGGATGCGCACGAACAGCCACATCGCGGTCAGGAACATACCGATCGTGCCCACGAACGTCATCCAGTCCCACTTGGTGGGGTAGTACATCCCCCAGGAGGAATTCAGGAAGTCGCGGTGCAAACCCACCACGATGATGATGAAGCGCTCCAGCCACATGCCCACCAGAACGATGAGCGAGATTACCCACAGCCAGAACGTGCTGGTGCGGAACTTTTTCATCCACAGCAGTTGCGGAATCAGAATATTCGAGGCCAGCAGAGCCAGATACCAGACTGAATAGGGCCCGTGCAGGCGGTTCCAGAGCAGGAACGAGTCAAACTGGTTGCCGCTGTACCAGCCCATGAAAGCTTCGATCCCATAGCCATAAGCCACGATCAGCCCCGTGGCCAGCATCACTTTGCCCGAGTTCTCCAGGTGGCGCGCGGTGATGAAATCTTCCAGCCCGTAGATGGCGCGGATGGGGATGGCCAGGCACAGCACCATCGCGAAACCGGAGTAGATGGCGCCCGCAACGAAGTACGGCGGGAAGATCGTCGTGTGCCAGCCGGGCACGATGCTGATCGCGAAGTCGAAGCTGACTACCGTGTGCACAGACAGCACCAGCGGCGTCGCCAGTCCCGCCAGCAGCAGGTAAGCCGTCTCATAACGGTGCCAGTGCCGCGCCGACCCGCGCCAGCCCAGGGCGAGGATGCCATAGACACCGCGAGTCACGGGATGCTCGGCGCGATCACGAAGCGAGGCGAGGTCAGGGATCAAGCCGACATACCAGAACACGAGCGAAATGGTGAAGTAGGTCGAGACCGCAAACACGTCCCAGATCAGCGGACTGCGGAACTGCGGCCAGTAGTTCATGGTGTTCGGGTAGGGGAACATCCAGTAGGCCAGCCACGGACGTCCGGTGTGAGCCAGCGGGAAAATGCCGGCGCAGGCCACCGCGAACAGCGTCATGGCCTCAGCAAAGCGGTTGATCGAATTGCGCCAGGTCTGCCGCAGCAAGCAGAGAATGGCGGAGATCAGCGTGCCCGCGTGACCGATACCGATCCACCACACAAAGTTGATGATGGCGAATCCCCAGCCGACCGGAATGTTGATGCCCCATATGCCGGTGCCTTTGAGAAACAAGTACCCGAGGGCGAGCAACAACATGTTCATCAGCGAGAACATGATCAGGAAGCCGAAGACCCATCCCAGCGAGATGGGGCGCTTCAGCACGATGTTGCTGATCTTTTCGCCGATGGTGGAGAAAGTGTGCCCCGGCTCCATGACCGGCGCCCGCCTGTCTGCCACGGGGATTTGCGTGTTGGTAGCCATGCCTTAGCTGTGCTCCGCTTCGAGCTCGGGATTCGG
>JACQDD010000249.1 GCA_016201265.1 Terriglobales bacterium
CCACCATGCTGCAGATTTTGAGCGTGTCGCTGTTCGAGAAAACGCCCATCCAGCAAGCCTTTTCGCTCGATGGAGTGCTCCCTGTGGAGACTGAATCTCATAACCAATTGCGTCTATTAGACTTTTAACCGGACACTACTGGTCAGGAGTCAGTAGTCAGGCCCTGGTGCGGCGCGACCTCCACGCCTAACCAGCTCAGTTTTTCTTCAGGAAGCGGCGCCGTGCGAGGTGGGCCTGGGCGGTGGGCTGAATGTCGTCGTACTTCAGCACGCTGATTGAGCCGTCCACCTCCAGCACTGCCAGGGCGGCGTCTTTGTAGGTGGCGACGCCACGTTCGCGCAGAGCACGCTGCAATTCATCCATGCTGACGTGCTCCTTGGCCATGTGCGATGCAATGACCTCGCCGTCGTGCACCAGCAGGCTGGGCTGACCCTGGACAAACTTTCGAAAGCGCCGGTTGACGCCCGAAGCTTCCGCGACCACGTAGTTCAGGATCAGCAGCGTGGTTGCGGCCACCGCGCCCCCCGCTAACGAGGTGTCGGGGCCGGTCATGGCGTTCTGGACGGAGTTGGAGATCAGCAGAAGCAGCGTGAGGTCGAACGGGGTCATCTGGCCGACTTCCCTTTTGCCGCTGAGGCGGATGCCGATCAGCACCAAAAGGTAGATGACGCCCGTCCGCAGGGCGATTTCCAACAGCGTGTGCGCGCTTGGCGACAGCATCGCTACTGCTGAGTGGCAGTGACCGGTATCGGAGCATTCTTCGGAGTGCTCAGGTAACCGGTGATCTTGTTCTTGTCCACCGTCCAGACCACCATTTCATAGAGCATGTGATCGCGCCCGGTGTAAAACTGCACCGGTTCGCTGGCGCTCTTGTCTTTCTTCTCGATGGTCCGGTCATCGGCGGTAACGTTGAGTGTGTACTTGCCCTTCTTCGGGTCGGTCTTCTTGAGTTGTAGAGCGACGGTTGAAAAGGCTTGCGGCTGGGCGCCCTTCAGCAGGGTGAACTCGTAATACTGCCGGTCCCCTCTATGCTTCAGGAGTTCCAGATCGCCGCGGGTAGTAGCAATCAGCCCGCTCTGCACGCCCAGATCGCCGATCGTCCGCTGCAACTGCGCCTTGGTTTCCTCCAGGGACGCTTTGGTGACGCCCAGGTCGGTCTTGACGCCGCCGACATCGGTTTTTACGCTCCCGACCTCGCCAGCCACGGCGCTGATTTCCTTCTTCTGTTCCTCCGCCAGCTTGGCTACCGAGGCGCGCTGCTGGCGCTGCATTTCTTCGGCGCGGGCCACCAGATCTTTCTTGGTCATGCCCAGTTGTTGGGCCAGGGTTTCCGAATCGGCCTCGGCGGACTGCATGCGCTTGGTCAGCTCGGCAATCTGTTTCTGGTTCGCGGACTGGTCCTGCGTGATCTTGTCGAGTTTGCCGCGCTGGTCAAACAGGAAATACAGCGACCCGGCGACATAAGCGATCGCGAGCGCAATCAGAATCCATTTGCCGGTGTTGCTGTGGGACTCGGAGTGATAAACGGGTGCTTCGTCGCCTTCAGGCATATGCGTGTGTCTCCAGTTGGAAGTGGACTGTACCTAGTATTGTTCGGGAGAAGTGGGGCGGTGTCAATTCCGTTCCAGGTTCTTGGCCCGACGTAACTTGCCGTTAGAAATTTCCGGGACGGCATCCTGCTGGCTGTCCCGAGGGCAACCTGCCCTCGACCCCGCCGCCGAGCGGCCGTGAGGCACGGAGTTCCCTTTCGTATTCAGGTATACTGAGGCGTTTTCAACGTTCTTCTCTTCAAGAGCATTCGCGCACCCCGCGCCAGAAAGGCACAAACCCATGGCTTTCCCAGCAATCGATTTTGTCCGCAATAATCAACCGCGTTTCCTGAGTGAACTGAAAGATCTCCTGCGCATCCCCAGCATCAGCACGCTGGAAGAGCACAAAGGCGACGTGCAGAAAGCAGCGGATTTTGTCGCCAACGAACTGCGGCGCATCGGGATGGAAAATGTTGAAATCATCCCGACCAAGGGACACCCCCTTCTCTACGCCGACTGGCTGCATGCGGCTGGCAAGCCCACCGTGCTCATGTACGCACACTATGACGTGCAGCCGCCCGACCCGCTCGATGAGTGGCATACGCCTCCCTTCGAGCCGACCGAGCGCAACGGCAACATCTACGCCCGCGGCGCGGTCGACGACAAGGGCCAGCTTTGGATGGAAGTGAAAGCTCTGGAGTCGCTCATGCAGGCCCACGGCGGCAAGCTGCCCATCAACGTCAAGATCATCTTCGAAGGCGAAGAAGAAGTGGGCGGCGAGTCGATCGCAGAGTACGTGCGCAAGCAGAAGGCGAAGCTGAAAGCAGACTTCGCGCTGGTCTGCGACACGGAACTCTTTGCACCCAATCTTCCCACCCTGTGCGTCGGGCTGCGCGGCCTGGTGTACACGGAAATTGAGGCGGTTGGCGCCAAGACCGACCTGCACTCGGGCATGTACGGCGGGGCGGCACCGAATCCCCTGTTCGCCCTGGTTGAAATCATCAGCAAGTTGAAAGATTCCAAGGGAAAGGTGCTGATCCCGGGCTTCTACAAGAATGTCAAAGCGCCCAGCAAAGATGAACTGAAGGCCTGGAGGCGGCTGCCCTTCAACGAAGAGCATTATCGCAAGACCGAGGTCGGCTCCAAGGTGCTGACCGGCGAACCGGGCTATTCCGTGCTCTACCGGACGTGGGCGCGTCCGACGCTCGAAGTGCATGGCATGCCGGGCGGGTTTGTCGCTCCGGGCGCGAAGACGGTCATTCCGGCGAAGGCTTCCGCCAAGGTTTCTATGCGCATGGTGCCCAACCAGGACCCGAATGACATCCTCAAGCGCTACACGGCCTTCGTCAAGAAGCTCACGCCCAAGGGAATTGACACCAAGATCAAGGTCTGGAGCAAGGGCCCGGCGTGTGTGGTCGGCACCGACAACCGGTATATAAGAGCCGCGACAGAAGCGCTGCACGACACCTTCAAGAAAGAAACAGTGTTCATTCGCTCCGGTGGATCGATTCCGATCGTGACCGATTTCCAGGATGTGCTGAAGATTCCATCCGTCATGATGGGCTTTGGCCTTCCGGACGACAACCTGCACGCGCCCAACGAGAAGTTTCACATTCCAAACTTCTATCGCGGGATTGAGACGATCTGTTTGTTCTTTGAGAAGCTGGGGTAGC
>JACQDD010000247.1 GCA_016201265.1 Terriglobales bacterium
ACTGACATCTCCAAGATCCTGATCCTCGGCTCCGGCCCGATCGTCATCGGACAGTCGGCCGAGTTCGACTACTCCGGCACGCAAGCCTGCAAGGCGCTCAAGTCCGAAGGCTTCGAAGTCGTGCTGGCCAACTCGAACCCGGCCACCATCATGACCGATCCCGAGTCGGCCGACCGCACTTACATCGAGCCGCTCACCCGCGAATATCTCGAAGAGATCACCCGCCTCGAGCGCGAAATGTCGCCCAGCGCCGGTTTCGCCATCCTGCCCACCGTTGGCGGCCAGACCGCGCTCAACCTGGCGGTCGAACTCGCCGACGGCGGCGTGCTCGATAAATACAACGTGCAACTCATCGGCGCCAACGTCGCCGCCATCAAAAAGGCCGAAGACCGTCTCTTCTTCAAAGACGCCATGCAGCGCATTGGCCTCGACGTGCCGAAATCGGCGCTCGTTAACAACCTCAAAGACGGTCTCGAATTCGCCGGCAAAATCGGTTTTCCGGTCATCATCCGTCCGTCGTTTACGCTCGGCGGCACGGGCGGCGGCATCGCCTACAACCGCGAAGAGTTGATGGAAGTGCTGGCCCGCGGCCTCGACCTCTCGCCCGTGCACGAGTGCCTGATCGAAGAATCCGTTCTTGGCTGGAAAGAATATGAGCTCGAGGTGATGCGCGACACGAAAGACAACGTCATCATCATCTGCTCGATCGAAAACTTCGACCCCATGGGCGTCCACACCGGCGACTCGATCACTGTTGCCCCCGCCCAAACCCTCACCGACCGCGAATATCAGATGATGCGCGACGCCTCGATCGCTGTGATCCGCGAGATTGGCGTCGAAACCGGCGGATCGAACATCCAGTTCGGCGTGAATCCCTCGACCGGGCGCATGGTAGTCATCGAGATGAACCCGCGTGTCTCCCGTTCTTCGGCGCTCGCGTCGAAAGCCACCGGCTTCCCAATCGCAAAAATTGCCGCCAAGCTCGCCATCGGCTACACGCTCGACGAGATTCCCAACGACATCACGCGCAAAACGCCCGCGTGCTTCGAGCCCACGCTCGACTACGTAGTCGTGAAAATTCCCAAGTGGCAGTTCGAAAAATTCCCCGGCGCCGACGAGAGCCTCGGTCCGCAGATGAAGTCCGTCGGCGAAGTCATGGCCATCGGCCGCACATTCAAAGAGGCGCTGCAGAAGGGAATTCGCTCGCTCGACACCGGCAAGCGCGTCGGCTCCGGAAAGATCGAGCCCAAGATTCTCACCCAACGCCTGGTGACGCCGCATCCCGAGCGCCTCGCGTATGTGCAGTATGCAATCCGCCAGGGCTACCCGATCAAGCAGATCGCCAAGATGACCTCGATTGACCCCTGGTTCCTCTACCAGCTCAAAGAAATTAACGACATGCAGCTCGAGCTGGAGAAGCACCCGATGGAGTCGGTCCCGACCGAAGTGGTGCGCGAGGCCAAGCGCATGGGCTTCTCCGACGGACGCCTCGCCGGCGTTTGGCGCCTGGACGGCAAAGGCGGACAGGAAAAAGTCCGTCACTTCCGCAAGAAGCACAAGCTCAAACCCGTCTACAAGCGCGTTGACACCTGCGCCGCGGAGTTCGAAAGCTACACACCGTACCTCTACTCGACTTACGAAGAAGAAGACGAGGCCGCGCCCACCGCGAAGAAGAAAGTCATCATTCTGGGTTCGGGGCCAAACCGCATCGGGCAGGGAATTGAGTTCGACTACTGCTGCTGCCACGCCTCGTACGCGCTCCGCGAAGACGGCTACGAGACCATCATGATCAACTGCAATCCCGAGACGGTCTCCACCGACTACGACACCAGCGACCGCCTCTACTTCGAGCCGCTCACGCTCGAAGACGTCTTCGCCGTGTGCGAGCACGAAGCCTCCGGCGGCGCGCCCGTCGGCGTGATCGTGCAGTTCGGCGGACAGACTCCGCTCAACCTTTCGCTGCCACTGAAGGCCGCGGGCATTAACGTCATCGGCACGACCCCTGAATCCATCGACCTGGCCGAAGACCGCAAGCGTTTCGGCAAACTGCTCGAAGAACTCGACATCCCGCAAGCCCCCGGCGCCATGGTCACGTCACCAGAAGAAGCGGTCGAAGCCGCAAAGAAGATTGGCTTCCCGGTTCTGGTCCGTCCTTCGTATGTCCTCGGCGGGCGCGCTATGGTCATTGCCTTCGATGAAGACACGATCACGCAGTACATGAAGCAGGCGGTCGAGTACTCGCAGGACCGCCCCATCCTGATCGACAAGTTCCTCGAAGACGCGATCGAAGTGGATGTCGACGCGCTCTCCGACGGCGAAGACGTGGTCATTGGCGGCATCATGCAGCACATCGAGGAAGCCGGTATCCACTCCGGCGACTCGTCGTGTGTGCTCCCCGCCGTGGATATCCCCGAAGCACTGCTTAACGTGATGCGCGACTACACCTTCAAGCTGGCGCGCGCACTCAAAGTCATCGGCCTGATGAACATCCAGTTCGCCATCCCGCGCAGTTCGTGTAGGGACGGGTCTCCGACCCGTCCAGCCGGGTCGGAGACCCGGCTCCACACAGCCAGTGAGAACGGCAAAGTCTACGTCCTCGAAGTGAACCCGCGTGCTTCCCGCACCGTGCCCTATGTGTCGAAAGCGACGGGCGTGCCGCTGGCCAAGATCGCCGCCCGCCTTATGACCGGCCGCAAACTCCGCGAGTTCCTCCCCGAGTATGTCGAGCGTGCCGCTGATCTCGACACCGGCCGCTGCTTCTACGTGAAGTCGCCGGTCTTTCCGTGGTCGAAATTCCCCGGCGTCGACACCGTCCTGGGTCCCGAAATGCGCTCCACTGGCGAAGTCATGGGCGTGGCCGATAACTTCGGCGAAGCATTCTACAAAGCCCAACTCTCCGCCGGACAAAAGCTGCCCACGCAAGGCACCGTCTTTATCAGCGTCAACGACCAGGACAAGTCCCACGTCGCCGAGGTCGCCAAGCGCTTCTTCGAACTCGGATTCAAACTGGTCGCGACGCACGGCACCGCCGACCTGATCGAAGGCGCCGGCCTAACTGTCGACCGTGTCTACAAAGTGAAAGAAGGACGCCCGAACCCAGTGGACCTGATCAAAGCGGAACGCATCCAGCTCATCGTCAACACGCCGCACGGCCCCGACCCGTACTTCGACGAGAAAGCGATCCGTCGCGCCGCTGTGACCGCCCGCATCCCGACGATCACGACGCTCTCCGCCGCCCGCGCCGCAGCCGACGGCATCGCCGCGCTCCAACGCGGCGAAGTGCGCGTGCAGGCTTTGCAGGCGTTGCATGCGGAGAGGGTGGGGAAGCAGTAGTGTCCGGTTAAAAGTCTAATAGACGCAATTGGTTATGAGATTCAGTCTCCACAGGGAGCACTCCATCGAGCGAAAAGGCTTGCTGGATGGGCGTTTTCTCGAACAGCGACACGCTCAAAATCTGCAGCATGGTGG
>JACQDD010000242.1 GCA_016201265.1 Terriglobales bacterium
CGACCGGAACACGATCTTCGGGTTGTGCTTCTGCAATACCTTGGTGATCGCCGCCGTCAGCGTCGTCTTGCCATGATCAATGTGACCAATCGTCCCAACGTTGCAGTGCGGCTTTGTCCGTTCAAATTTTTCTTTCGCCATGTTCGTCCTCAGCTCTTAGCTTTTAGCTCTTAGCTTGTCATCCTGAGGCGGCTTCAGCCGCCGAAGGGCATATGCATTTTCTGTCGTCCCTACGGGACTCAATCCTTTAGTTCGCCTACCCAGGGCTTACGCCCTGGGCTAACTTATTTCGCCCCTTCGGGGCTCAGATTAGCCAGGTACCAGTTCGTCGCCGTCGCCGCGTTCTTTTTCGTAGTAAGCGCCTACGAACTCTTCCCGCTCAACCAAACCGTCCGCGGCCATCAGTCGCTCAAACTTCACGTACTCCGCCGCGAACCGGTCGCGAAACAATTCGAAGTAGCGGTGCCAACTCCAGAAATCCCGGACCCGGTAACGCCTTTCGACTTGCGACTCGCACTCAACTTCCGTCCCAATGTAACCGGGCGCATGCCTCAAGAACTCAGCCCAGATTCCGTCGGGCTTAAAAACAACTTCCACATCCGACTGCCGGCCGTCCATCGCCCAAATCCTGCGATCGACGATGAACCGCAGCGCGTACAGTCACTTCGGTGCTGCTTTCCCCTGCGTCTTGGCGATGATCTCCTCCGCCACGTGACGCGGGGCTTCCTCATAGCGCGCGAAGTGCATCGAGTATTCAGCGCGTCCCTGCGTACTCGAACGCATGTGCGTCGCGTAACCAAACATTTCCGCCAGCGGCACGATCGCCTTGATCACCTGCGAACCGGCACGGTGCTCCATGCCCTCGATCCGTCCGCGACGCGAACTCAAGTCGCCCATGATGACGCCAGCGTAATCTTCCGGCGTGACCACTTCGACCGCCATCACCGGTTCCAGGATCACCGGGCTCGCCCGGCGCGCCGCTTCCTTGAAGGCCATTGAACCGGCGATCTTAAATGCCATTTCATTCGAATCGACGTCGTGGTAGCTGCCGTCGTAAAGCGTCGCCTTGATATCCACCATCGGATATCCGGCCAGGACGCCGCCCTCCATGGCCTCCCGCATCCCCTGATCGATCGGCTTGATGAATTCCTTGGGCACCGAGCCTCCCACGATATCGTCGATGAACTCGTAGCCCTTGCCCGGCTCGTTCGGCTCCAGACGAATCTTCGCGTGCCCGTACTGGCCGCGGCCGCCGGTCTGCCGGATGTACTTGCCCTCCGCTTCGGCGTGCTTGCGAATCGTCTCGCGATACGCCACCTGCGGCTTGCCGACGTTGGCCTCGACCTTGTACTCGCGCATCATGCGGTCAACGATGATTTCCAGGTGCAGCTCGCCCATGCCGCTGATGATCGTTTGTCCGCTGTCGGGATCGGTGTGAACCTTGAAGGTCGGATCTTCCTGCGCCAGCTTGCCCAGCGCCATGCCCATCTTTTCCTGATCGGCCTTGGTCTTCGGCTCGACCGCCACCGAAATTACCGGCACCGCAAACTCGATCGACTCGAGCAGGATCGGATGCTTCTCGTCACAAGTGGTGTCGCCCGTTCCGACGTTTCTCAAACCCACGGCCGCGCAGATGTCGCCCGCCAGAATCTCCTGGATGTCTTCGCGCTTGTTGGCGTGCATTTTCAGCAGACGTCCAATGCGCTCATGCTTCTGGGTGCGGGCATTCATGACCGACTCGCCCGACTTGAGTTGCCCCGAGTACACCCGGATAAACGTCAACTGACCGACGTACGGATCGGCCATGATCTTGAATGCCAGCGCCGAAAAGGGCTCGCTGTCCGAAGCCTTGCGAGCGATCGGCTGGCCGTTGTCCGGATTGATCCCGTGAGTCTCCGTAGTATCCAGCGGGGAGGGCAGATAGTCCACCACCGCATCGAGCAGCGGTTGGACGCCTTTATTCTTGAACGCCGTTCCGACTACCACCGGAAACAACTTCAGAGCGATCGTCGACCTGCGCAGCGAGGCCTTCAATTCCTCAGCCGAAATCGCTTCGCCTTCCAGAAACTTGTGCAGGATGTCGTCGTCGTTCTCCGCCACCGTCTCCACCAGCTGCGCGTGGAACGCTTCTGCCTTCTTCTTCAGATCAGCCGGGATCTCTTCCGTGACGTACTCCGAGCCAATGGTCTCGTCGTTCCACACGATCGCCTTCATGGCGATCACGTCCACCACACCCTTGAACTTGTCTTCTTGTCCGATGGGAATCTGAATCGCGACGGGTCTTGCATTGAGGCGCTTGCGGAGGGTATCGACGGCATGCTCAAAATCAGCACCCATCTTGTCAATCTTGTTAATAAAACAAATTCGGGGGACGCCGTACTTATCAGCCTGCCGCCATACTTTTTCCGACTGCGGCTGCACGCCGTGCACGGCGTCAAATACCGCGACCGCGCCGTCGAGCACGCGCAGCGAGCGTTCCACCTCAGCCGTAAAGTCCACGTGGCCGGGCGTATCAATAATGTTGATGCGGATGTCGCGCCAGGTACAAGTCGTCGCGGCCGACGTAATCGTGATGCCGCGCTCCTGCTCCTGCTCCATCCAGTCCATGGTCGCAGTGCCTTCGTGGACCTCGCCGATGCGGTGCGTCCTGCCCGTATAAAACAGGATGCGCTCCGTCGTCGTGGTCTTCCCGGCATCAATGTGCGCCATGATGCCGATGTTCCTGCAACGCTCTAATGGGACTGTTCTAGCCACTTCTCTCTACTCTTCTTTCTGGGGCTCTGAAATTCAGTCGTTAGTCGTTGGTCGCTTGTCGTTAGCTTTCTTGCTCGTAGCTCGCGCCTCGAAGCTCGCAGCTTTTTACCAACGGTAGTGCGCAAACGCCTTGTTCGCTTCCGCCATCCGGTGCACGTCTTCTTTCTTCTTGATCGTGGCGCCTTTGCCATTCGCGGCATCCAGCAACTCGTTCGACAGCTTGTCGATCATTCCCTTTTCGCCGCGACCACGCGAGTACGTCACGATCCAGCGGATCGCCAGCGACGTCCTCCGGTCCGGACCCACTTCGATCGGGACCTGGTAGTTCGCGCCGCCCACGCGCCGCGTCTTCACTTCGAGCAGCGGTTTGGCGTTCTCGACCGCCTTCTTGAACAGCTTCAAGGCCTCGTCGCCGCCCTTTTCCTGCAGCTTTTCCAGCGCCTTGTAGAAGATGCCCTCGGCAGTCGACTTCTTGCCCTGCCACATCATCGAGTTGATGAACTTCGTCACCAGATCCGACCCATACACCGGATCCGCTTCCACCGTCCGCTTCGCGATATATCCTTTTCTTGGCATTGCGTCTCGACCCTCAGCCGTCCGGTCCGCCCTGGAGCCTTCACTGGCAACTGGCCACCGGCAACCGGCAACTGTTCTTAAGCTTTCTTCTGCCTCTTCGTTCCATACTTCGAGCGTCCCTGCTGGCGGTTCGCGACGCCGGTCGCATCCAGCGTTCCGCGTACCACGTGATAACGCACGCCCGGCAGATCCTTCACACGGCCCCCGCGGATCAGCACGATCGAGTGCTCCTGCAGGTTGTGGCCGACACCCGGAATGTACGTGGTCACTTCGATCCCGTTCGTCAACCGAACGCGCGCCACCTTGCGCAGCGCCGAGTTCGGCTTCTTGGGAGTCTGGGTGTACACGCGCGTGCAGACCCCGCGCTTCTGCGGACACGACTGCAGCGCCGGACTCGCCGTCTTGTATCGGGGCCGCTCGCGACCAGATTTCACCAGCTGATTAAACGTAGGCACTCTCGCCTCTCCTTGCCGGGCACAAACTCCGTCCCGGCCGGACTTCCGCCTGTAGAGGCGAAGCTTGCCTCGCCTCCCGGTCTGGCACAGGCTCTAACGCCCAGCCATACTCTCCCGCGCACAATGCCGGCGAGAAATAAGTTCGGTTTCCCGTTCTGACTGTCGCCGACGACGGTGGCGCCACGCCTCACCCCATTTCCGGTTCGGAGGCGCTCCGTTTCGTCTGCTTCCCCTGCATAGCCTCGCGTGTCTCCCACACTCTGGGCGCAAAGGTTTTCGCAGGACATTTCAGCGAGGGCGTCCTCAGTCTTGTCGTACAGACCGAGGCCGTATTTCTTCAGAGCTCAGCCAAGGTTTTCCCGGAGCCTGTCGCCAGCGCAATTCTGCGTAGCCGATCAGACCGCCGCACACAGGCAAGCCAGACTTAACTCGCGGAACCTTTTGATAATAGCAACTCGCTTGCACATCGTCAACCACTCTCGTGTGCATCTCAGGACAGTGGGGCAGGTGGCAGACTGCAGGCGGCAGATTGCAGGTCGCAGGCGGCAGGTTGCAGCTAGCAGAGCGCAGATTTCAGGAGTACTCAACCCGTGCTTGACCTTTGCGCCGGAACCAAAGAAGAACCGAAGCGAATACCTGCGACCTGCCCCCTGCTTGCCCAAACTGACGATGACCTTCTACACTGACAGTTTTCCGCCCCACACTACGCTCGCGCCCCGAAAACGGCCGCGAGGAGGGTTCATGCATCGTCGCAGTCCCGGCTTCCTCCTTATATTAGCCATCTCCTCGCTCGTCGCCCTTTCCGGCTGCGTCGGCAAAAGCACCGGCAATCAGGCTAACGGAGGCGTACAAACCGTCACCCTGAACCCCAGTACCAACGTCTCTCTCCAGTTTGGCGGCAAACAGACCTTTACTGCCACCGCCCGTGATTCCGCCGGCCGCACCGTCTTCTCCACCATTCACTTCTCTTCCGACAACAACGCTTCCCTGACCATCGCCAACAACGGCCAGGCCTGCGCCGGAACCTGGGATTCCCTCAGCAACCCGGTCTTCTGTACTCCGGGAGTCGCCGGCATCGCCAAGGTAACTGCCGTCGCTGATGGCGTCAGCAGCCCGCCCGCCACCGTCTACGTTCACCAGCACATTCAAAGCATTCAAGTTACGCCCGTCAGCCAACACGACGACTGCTTTTCACAAGGAGTCCCCTGGAACTTCCAGGCCACCGCGTACAGCGCCAACAACGTGGATATCACCAACACCGTCGGCCCGATAACGTGGTCTTCCACCACTGCCAACGTTCTCACCATAGATAGCTCCGTTAAGGGACTTCCCAACAACCAGATCCAGGTCGCCGCTAAAGACCCAGGCATTACGCAACTGTTTGCCGTCGTCTCCGGAACGACCAGCGCCCCGCTTAAGTACACTACCTGCCTGGTCAGCTCCATCATGCTCCAGGTTCAGAACGGCCCGGGAGACTCCTTTACTGTCAATGCCGGAAGCACCAAAACCATTGAAGCTGTCGCCCTTGACACCAAGGGCGTCACCTTGAGCAAGCCGCCTTTGACCTGGAGCACTTCCAACCCCGAGATCGCCACCGTAAGCACTTCAGGCACGGTCACCGGCCGCCAGACCGCCGGCGCCGCCAATATTTCCGCTTCCTGCACTCCGCCCACTTGTAACATCGGAGTCTTACCTGGACTCCCCATGTACGCCAACGGTGGAACCCAACCGAACGGCCAACCCGGCTTCGGCGTCATCACCGCCCACGTGACCAACACCAAGCCCCCGGCTGCCACGGCCTGGACCGCAACTACCGACTGCGGCGACGCCTTCAACTGCACCAGCGTCATGTTCCCCGTAGCTGCCGGAAATAATCCCGTCGGCGCCAGCGTGACTTTGCCCTATACCCCCAATTCGCTGATGTTCAACCCAGCGGGCACACGCGCCTACCTGGGCAGCAGTAAAGGCCTGATGTTTGTGGACGCGGGCCAAAACGCGACGGTGGGTACCGTCTCACAAGCCACCACCCCCTGTAACGTCGCCGTCTGTGGCAAGCCGCTCGCCATTTCTCCCGACGGCACTCGCGTTGTCGTCTCTGACACCACCACCGACCCCAACCAGGTCTACATTTTCGACGCCGCCCACGCCACGAATCCTCCCGTCGACTTGCTCATCCCCGGCGCCACCACCGCCGCCTTCTCGCCCGATGCAATGAAGATCTTCATCCTCAGCGATACCGGCAGGATGTACGTGTATTCCACCGTGGACGCCCTTGCCTCTGTACCCGTCTCTGCTGCCGCCACGGGCCTGGCCTTCTCCGCCGACGGCAGTTTCGCCTACGTCGCCGGAACGCCTGGCGCCTCAGTTTCAGGATTTGCAACCTGCAACGCGGACGACCTCGGCCTCAACGTGGTCACTCCCGGCGTTCCCGTCACGATCCGACCCCTGCCCGATGTCGCGATCACCCAGATCGACTCGGACAAGACACGCGTCACCCAAGACCTGGTCTCGCTGAATCCGCCCTCGATCCAAATCCTGACGGCACAGTTCAACCAGAACCCGCTGCCACAAAGCCAGTTCACCTGCAGCCAACCATCGCTGACCAGTTTCACCGCCCATCCCCCCGTCAACCTCGGCCAGGGCGACTTCACCCCGCTCTACATGCAGGTCACCGGCGACGGCTCCCAGGTCATCCTCGTCGCCAAAAACATTCCCGCCGTGCTCGTCTTCGACGTTAACGCCGGGACCACTTCCGCCATCCCGCTCGCGAATAACGCCTCGCCTTTGGCCGCCTCCGCTACACAGGATGGGACCCAGGTCTTCGTGGCCGCCCGCGACGCTGACCACGCCAATCCGAACACTTGCGGCTCCGTGCATATCGTAAACACACAGTCCGGAGGCGACATCCAGCAAGCCGTCTACACCAACATCAACACTAACGACAGCATGTGCACCAACCTCGACCCGAACGGGCCTCCTTGTCTTCCCAACCTGATCGCCGTCCGCCCGCAGTAAATCAGGCTCTGGGTTTTAGGCTCTGGGCTTTATGCTTTTGGCTGTGGGATTGGACCTTGGGACCGTAGCGCCGGCGCCCTCGCCGGCTGTCCGGCGGGCGCCCCGCCCGCCGCAAGCGATGAAAGTGAAAACACGGTCGGAAATCGAGTCCTCTCCGCGCCTCCGTGGTAGGTTTTCGATCCGCGTTCATCCGCGACAATCCGCGGAAAAGAAGTCCTCAACAACTCAGGCGGGAAAATGGCTCGGTCAAGAACAACCAGCTCTTCTAACGTGCCTACGCGGTGGATGTTCTCACCTCTGCAATCTGACCTCTAACCTCTGCAATCGTTACCCGAGCTCCTTCCCCACACTATCCAGCACTCCATTAATAAACTGCACTGACTCCGGCGACGAAAACTTGCGTGCAATCTCCAGCGCCTCGTTGATCACCACCGCCCGCGGCGTCGCAGGATACCCCAAAAACTCCGCCACTGCTTCCCGCAGGATGTTTCGATCCAC
>JACQDD010000244.1 GCA_016201265.1 Terriglobales bacterium
AGTAACTTTCGATTTTCGAACCCTCTCATGCAATTAGAACCCTGTCCCGGTCGCAAAGTTATCCCGCCGATTGTTGGCAGACGGAGACGCTGGCTGCTAATCCGGCCCAGAACGCGAATCCCAGGGCGACGCCATGTAATCTGTTAGAGAGAGGATCGCTGCGAGCCACGAGCTTCGAGCGGGCAACATGTGTTCGCTCGCGGTCGTAGCTCGAAGCTCGCAGCCGACGGAGGCAGAGTGGAACGCATCAACATTTCGAGTGGAACGCCCTGGGAGCCGGTCGTGGGTTACTCCCGCGCGGTGCGCATCGGGAATCACATCCACGTCGCAGGCACGACTGCCACCGGCTCCGAGGGCAAAATCGTCGGCGTCGGCGATGCCTACGCGCAGGCGGTACAGACTCTCAAGAACATCGAGCGCGCTCTGGAGCGAGCCGGCGCTTCGCTCCAGGACGTTGTGCGCACCCGAATGTTCGTCACCAACATTGCCGATTGGGAGAAGGTGGGAAAAGCACACGGCGAGTTTTTTCGCGACATTCGTCCCGCCACCAGCATGCTGGTGATCAGCGCGCTGGTCTCACCGGAGATGCTGGTGGAAATCGAAGCGGAAGCAATCGTGCAGGAAGGAAAATAAGTGAGGCGGCGGAAGCCGGACGATCCGGCCTCCGCCTGGATGCGCTGCGCTGCTAGCGGCGGCGACGCCCGCCCTTCTTCGCTTTCTTTTTCGCGGCCTTGCGGGCCGGCTTCTTCGCGGCTTTCTTCTTGGCGGGTTTTTTCTTCGCCGGCTTTTTTGCTTTTTTCTTCTTTGCCGGTTTCTTCTTGGCCTTCTTTGCAGCCTTCTTTTTGGCGGGTGCTTTCTTGGGTGCGGGACGGCCACCGCCACCGCCAACCGGGACTGCTGGCGGCGGTTCCACAACGGGTTCCGGCGCCGGTACTGGACCCTCGCCTTCCTCCGTCATGCCCGGCTCTTCTTCCTCTTCTTCTTCCTCATCAAAATTCTCTTCCAGCGATTCGCCGTAAGCGCCGCTGTCTCCGTACTCATCCATCTCATCATCCCGGCCGTAGAGGGTCCGATCATCGCAACGCATGTTTCCTCCTGTGTATTTTGCGGCCACCGGGGCTTGGCGCACCGGGGCCCAGGAAAGTAAGACATCTGTCGTGAATCTGCACTGCCTCGCGCAATGGCGCGCGATTATAGCACGGCAGATTCTCACGGCAGTATCGTGCATTCAATGCCGTTTGGCGAGAAAAATTCTAGAGGGCTCAAGCCCAGGCAAAAGAGGGCGAAACCAAGGCGAAACCATGTGATTGGCCCGGCCCTATTCGTAGGCCAGGGCATCGATCGGGTCTTTTTGGGCCGCTTTGAACGCAGGATAGAGCGCTCCCGCGATGGCCCCGATGATGGCAATCGCCGTAGCCTTCAGGATCCACTCTCCCGTCACCACCACTCGCAACAGCGGCAACCTTTGGACCAAGGCGGCACGGCCGCCCAAGCTCACCAGGATACCCAGGACAATGCCGCACAGCGCCAGCAGCACAGTTTCCCGCAACACCACATTCACGATGTACAGCTTCGAAGCCCCCATGGACTTCAGAATCCCGATCTCCCGCGTCCGCTCCATCACCGCCGTGTACATCGCCTGGAAGATGACGATGAACCCGATGACCACGGAGATCCCGATCACCACATTGATGAAACTCCTCAACCCCGGATAGTTGTTTGGCGTCATCATCGACAGATAGGTCGCCATCGAGGTAGCCACATACCGCTCCATCCCGGGCACATTCTTGATCTCATTGACCACCGCGTCGGCGCTGGCAGGACTGTCCAGCTTGAGGTAGAAAATCGACGCCTTATCCTTGGCGCCCAGCAGGTCTTGCAGAGTACTGATCGGAACAAACTTGCGTGCGCCTTTGCCCTGCGCCACGATGCCCGCAATTCGAAAATTGTTATTCAGGATCTCGATCGTGTCCCCGACCTTGGCGTGCTTGGACTGGGCAAACAGCTCATCCACCAGCGCATCGTTGGGCCCCTGAAACGGCCCGCCCTTCAGATAGTGAAAGCCGCCCGAAAGACTCTCATACCTTTGCAGGTCAATTCCGGCAATCACTTCCAGAGACCCCGCCGTCGATATCTGTGTGATCACCGGCGCCACGACTTCGACATGCGGCAGTTTTGCGAGCACGCTGCCAACTTTGATCGGCATCGGCGCCCCGGTCAACCCGACGATAAACGAAGATCCCGGCGGCAGGACGATGACATCCGCCCCAATCCCAGCCTGTCTCTGTCGGTTGTCATTCAGAATGCCCAGAGACAACCCTACGATCAGCAGGATCAGCGTCACTTCCAGCGCCACCGCCACAATGCTGATCAGCGAGCGGATCGGCCGGTGAACCAGGTTCCCGACAATCATTCGGTTCATCATGTTTTTTCTGGAGAGCTACTTTCCGTGGCCATCGGTGCCTTTGGCCGCATTGGAATCGGACTGCCCCAGGTGCACCACCTCGGCGCCCGCCGGCTGTTCCAGCGCAAACTGATCATCCTTGAGCGCGCGATTCAGTTCCAGCTTCACCATGCTGAGCGTGATGTCGTAATCCTCCTGCGGCCTTTCGATCTCAATGACGCCCGGGAATTCAATCCCATCGTAGTTCTGGTATTGATCGTAGCGCGCGTCGGTGACGACGTTGCCCTGCTGGTCATAGATCATTTGGCGGCGGGGCCGCAAGTCCGTCCGGCTGAAGGAGATTTTGCGCGACAGGAACCAGCCGTTCGGTCCCCGCCGGATGACGGCCAGCTCGTAGTCCGGCTGATCGACGCGGTGTTTCTTCGCATCCAGCACGGTCTCGTAGCCGGTTTCGAGAACCGCGATCTCATCGCCGGACACTTCATGCAACAGGATCGCGTCATAGATGTGTTGTGGCCGCAGGTTCTCCAGCCGTTTCTCTGGCTGGTAGCTCGCCTCACTGTTCGTGCCCACCACGAACTTGTTCTTGGGAGGAATCCAAAGCTTGAACTCCTGGCCGTCACTTACCATGTCGAAAGCGGTGTTGCGCACGACCGGAAACAAGCCCTTCATCCTCAGCATGGCCGGCTTGCGCGCCAGCACATAGCCCCGAATCTCCTGGTAATCGGTAATCCGGCCGTTCTTCTGGTCCCCGACCGAAGCGTTGATGTCCACCGTCGCCTGCATGGACTGAATCTTGGCGGCCTGCGAGTTGACGTACTCGATCAGCTCTTGCTGCGTCGCGCTCTTCAGCGGCACGCTCGAAAGCTGGCGGTCCAGCTTGCGGGTCCGGAACAGACATCCGCTGAGAGGAAAAACCATCGCCGCCACCATGAGCAAGGAAGCCAGGCGGAACCGCAGACGGCGGGTTTGCTGACCGGTACTGGGAAAGGCTTCTGCCACGCTTATCTGATTAGGGCTGAGTTCACTGGTTGCAAGAATCGGTTCCGGGAAGGGCGCGGTTCTGCCGCGCCGCTCAGGCCCGCAAAAACGCAGGGTTTAGCCTGTGAGGGACTCCCCCGGGGGTATCAAAGCAATTCTCTCAAAGCCATCTCTAGTATAAGGCAGCGGAAGGTTCGGCGCTCAGTGCAGGCCGAGGGCGCGGCGATAAGCCGCGACGTTGCGGTTGTGTTCGGTCAGGTTGCGCGCGAAACGATGGTGCCCGTTTCCATCGCTGACGAAGTAGAAAAACTGTGTCTTCGCCGGATGCAGCGCCGCCTCCAGCGCACTCTGCCCCGGATTGCCGATCGGTCCCGGCGGCAATCCGGGGAAGCGGTAGGTGTTGTAGGGCGAGCGGATGGCCAAGTCAGAGTGATGAAGGCTTCCGGTGTAGGTCCCCGCAAGCAGCTCCGCGTAAATCACGCTGGGATCGGCGTCGAGTGCCATCCGATGCGCCAGCCGGTTGTAGTACACGCTGGCCACCACCGGCCTTTCCTCTGAGACCGCGGTCTCTTTCTCTACGATGGAGGCCATCGTCACCGTCCGGTGCACGTCCGCGTTAAGTCCGATCTGCTGCGCCACCTGCCGGAACTGGTGGAC
>JACQDD010000245.1 GCA_016201265.1 Terriglobales bacterium
CTGCCCATCGCCGGCTTCACGGCCAGCGCGACGCGCCAGGTGCGGCACGACATCCTGAAGCAGTTGCAGATGCGCAATCCTGACTTGTATATCGCCAGTTTCCACCGCAAGAATCTGCGCTACGTCGTGCGCGAGTGCGAGGCGCAGACGCAAATGGAACTGCTACTGCGCGGTCTGCGGCATTACACCGAGGGCAGTGTCATCGTGTATGCGCCGACGATCCGCCGGGTGGAGGAGACGGTTGAGAACTTGCAGGAGAACGGAGTGGCAGCGATTTCCTACCACGCCAAGATGGAGGCGCCGCTGCGCCGCCAGAACCAGGAACGCTGGATGTCGGACGAAGTGCGCGTGCTGGTCGGCACCATCGCTTTTGGGTTGGGCATCAACAAGCCTTCGGTGCGCGCCGTCATTCATCTTTCTCTGCCCAAGTCCATCGAACAGTACTACCAGGAGGCCGGGCGGGCGGGACGGGATGGGCGTCCGGCGGATTGTGTCCTGCTCTGGCAGAAACGGGACCACGTTCTGCTGGAATATTTCATCGGGAAGATTTCCGATGACGCGGAACGCGAGCGGTCGTGGGAGCGAAAACGCGTGATCGCCAAGTTCGTAGATTCGCAGCGCTGCCGCCACCGGCAGATCTGTGTGCACTTCGGAGAAACTCCCAAGTGGGAGCATTGCGACAGTTGCGACAACTGCGGCGCCGTGCCCGAATGGCTGAGCGCAAAGAAAGAGATCCCGGTCAGCGTGCCCAAGCCGAAGCGAAAGATTTCTTTGCCAGAGCCGGCGGATCAGAGTTGGAGGGCGCGCGTGCCGGCGCCAGCGCCTGCCGCGTATGATCCGGGAGTGGCAGAGTATCTGCGCGAGTGGCGCCGGATCATGGCGCGTGAGCAGAAAGTTCCCGCCTATATCGTGCTGCACGACAGCACGCTCGAGGAACTGTGCCGGCGGCGTCCGGCCACGCTGGCCGAACTGCGGCAGGTTCCGGGCATCGGGGAGCGGAAAGCCGATGTCTATGGAGCCGAGATTCTTCAGGCGTTACGTAATTTCGACCGCGGCTCCCGCGCGGTCCCGGACGCGGCGAAGGAACCCTCCCCCGCAGAACAGACGCTTGCGCTTATCCAGCAGGGCTGCAGTTTCGAGGAAATTGCCCGGGTGCGGGCGCGCCAGTTCTCGACCATCATTTGTACGGTCGCGAATCTGATCGAGACCGGCCGCGTGGAACTGCATCCGGAGTGGGTTTCTCCCGGCGCGCAGGCTCACATCGAGGCGGCTTGCGGTCAAGTGGGCGTGGAACGGTTGACGGAGATTAAGGCAGGCGTGCCGCCGTTCGTCAGCTTCAATGACATCCGGCTGGTGGTGGCGCATTTGCGCGCCCAGCACCGGATTCGCGCGAGAAGCGCGTAAGAGCAAGCAGAGTTTTCAAGCGTGGCCGCACTCACTTGCCACGGCCACCAGGGTGAGCCGGGCGGACCGCCAGCTACTCGTAGCGCAGGCTTTCGACAGGGTCCAGTTGGGCGGCGCGGCTGGCGGGAATGGTGCCGAAGATGATCCCGACCAGCGACGATACCACGATGGCGATGATGGCCGACAGGCCGGAGATGGGAATGCGGTAGGCCGTGAAGTAGCGGACGGAAAAGGGAATGGCGAGTCCGATAAAAATGCCGATCAAGCCGCCGATGAGAGAGATCAGAATGGCCTCGGAAAGAAACTGGTAGCGGATCTCGCGGTTGGTGGCGCCGATGGCTTTGCGAATGCCGATCTCGCGGATGCGGGCGCTCACGGTCGCCAGCATGATGTTCATGATCCCGATGCCGCTCACCAGCAGCACGACCAGCGCCACAGCAAGCAGAACCATGGTCATTGCGTTCGCCGTTTTGTCGGCCACTGCGACCAGTTGCGTCAAGTTCTCGACCTTGTACACCGATTCCGGCCGGTGCCGGGACTGAATCACGCGCAGGATCTGGGCCGTTACGGGCACCACCAGCGACGCGTCGGTGGTCGAAAAGAAAATCTGCTTCACCGTGGGCGTGTCCTGGAAATAGCGGATCACGGAGTAGGGGATCAACATCGTGTTATCGCTCACTTCCGATTGCCCGAAAGTGTCCACCCGCTCCCGGAAGGTCCCGATAATCGTGAACGGCAAACCGCTGAGCTTGACTGTTTTGCCGAGGGATTCCTGGGAACCGCCGTAGAGTTGCTCGGCGAGCTTTTGGGTGACGACGCCGACCTTGTTGTGGGCCTGCGAATCCTGCTTGTCGAAGAACCTGCCAGACAGGACCACGAGGTTGCGAACCTGAAGGTATTCGGGGTAAACGCCGAGGACTTGCAGGTCGCGCTCTTTTCCGCTGCCCACTGGCACGCGCTCATTCAGAGGGACCACGGGTGAGGCCGCGGCGATACCGGCCACCTGCTGCAGCGCGGCCTGCATGTCATCAATGGTGAGCGCGTCGTTGCCGGTGTTGGTGATGCGCTGCCCGCCGCTTTCATATTCTGCGTAGATCCAGTTGGAGCCGATGGCCTGAATCTGGTTCAGAAGGTACTGCTTGCCCGTGAGCCCGATGGTGGTGACCAGGATTAGAGACGCCGTGCCAATCACCATGCCGAGCGCGGTGAGGGCAAACCGGATCTTGTTGCTCACGAACGTGTCGTAGGCGAAACTGAAGATCTCGCCTAGCGCCAGGTGGGCCCGGCGGTTGCCTGCGGGAACCGTATTCATCTCTGAGGTTAGATGCTACGGAGAGTCGCGGCACCCTGCAAGCTCTAGCTGGATCAGCACGGCATGCGCTCGTTTCCTGGGTGAAAGAAATTTCGACACGAGGGGCGACGACCCCCTCCGCTTATGTCGTTGGTCAGACATGGTTTACAGCAAGGCACAAACATTTCACCTCCAGGGAATCTCCAGGGTATCGACCTCGTCTCTAAGTCCGAGGCAAAGTAGCGGCTACTCGGCCCACGGGGTGAGGGCACAGAGCGCAGTTTAGAAGGGCCGAGCTACCGGAGGAACAGATGCGACGATTTCAATACACCACGTATGTTCTGGCAGCATCGCTGTTGATGGGAGCAGCCTGGATGGCGCTCGCCGATGACAACAAGGGGAAGAAGAACAAACGGGAAACCGTCCTTTACGTCTGGGCGGGGGATCAGGCGCGGGCGGCGCCGGACTTCCTCGCGGTCATCAATTTCGATGAAGACTCGGAGCACTACGGCGAAGTAATCAAAACGGTCCCGATTCCGCCGCCGGGTAACGTAGGCAACGAGCCGCACCACTGCCATCTCTCGGCCGACAAAAAGATTTTGGGGTGCGGCGGTCTGCTGAGCTTGCTCCAGGGGCAGAACGGGATCTTTTTCTTCGACGTCTCGGTAGCCGCAGATCCCAAGTTTCTATTTGCCGCCAGCGCTCCGTTGTCCAGCATCACCGACGATTTCCTTCCCTTGGATGAGGGCGGATTTCTGATTACCCAGATGGGATCGGCGTCGGGCGGCGCTCCGGGGCGGGTGGCGGAATTCGACAAGAATCTCCAGCTGGTGAAAGAGTGGCCCGACAATCCTCCCACTGACGGGTTCAATCCGCACGGCATCTCAGCACGTCCGGAATTGAACCTCATGGTGACCAGCGATTTCATCAATCCCGTCACGACGCTCAACGTGTTTCCCGGCGACCCCGAACTTCGCGGAGCAATTCGCGTTTGGGATCTGAAGAATCGGACGATTCTGCGAACCATCACGATTCCGACGGCGATCGGAACCATGGATGTGAAACTTATCCCTGGCGACCCGCTGGGCCGCGGGTACACCGCCGGCATGTTTGACGGTTTCGTTTACCTCCTCGATACCGCGACCGGCACCGCAACCACAGTCTTCGACTGCGAGACGATCGTTCCCCACATCGACGTTCCTGTGCGTGGAGGCATGACCCAGATCCTGGCCATGCCCAAAAGTGGCGACCGCCTGCTGTTCGCGTCCTTCCAGGCCGGCCAAGTTGGGATGCTGGACGTCACCGATCGCGAGCACCCCGTGCAATCCGGCATCGTGAACCTGGGCGTTGATACGGGGCCGCACGACATGGCATTGACCGACGACGACAAGCGGCTCGTGGTCAGCGATTACTTTCTAAACGAAGACAACTTCGGCAAGATCCACTTCGAAGGCGATCACAAGGTACACGTGATCAAGGTTTCAAAGCACAAACTGGAACTGGACAAACGTTTCAATCTCGATTTCAACACGGCTTTCGCCACGGGGCCTGCGCGTCCACACGGAATTGAGATGAAGTAGCCAAAGCCAGCAGAGCGGGGACAATCGCGCACTTCTTCCTCGATCGTCCGGGCCCCGCGGCGACATGGCAAATAACGGGATCGTTCCGTGCTGTTCCCAACCAGCAAAGGACGATCCCGTCGCTCTGGGCGTTCGTGAAGGGCGCATATTCCCGATGGGACTGCCGCCGTCTCAAGGCTGCTTGATCGAATCCTTCCCCCTCCGCCCGGATGGCGCGTTGACCCCGGTTTGGAATGGCAGGTAATCTCTTCTGTAACTGTTCGTACTGGCCGCAGATCCGCGAAATCCGCCGGAGGAGTGCGATCGCCGACCGCGAGGCAGCGCCCGCGTCTGTTTCCTGAACGGCGAAATGGAGAAACGCTTTCTGAACATTCGACGTATCGCGGGCCTGGTGCTGTTGGGCGCCATTGCTCTTCTGATCCACGGCTATCATCCCTATGCGGAAGACGCGGAAATCTATCTTCCGGGCGTACTGAAAATCCTGGACCCCAGTCTGTTTCCGCGGAATGCAGATTTCTTCGGCGAACACGCGGGGCACACGCTGTATCCCTACCTGATTGCGGCTTCCGTGCGGGTTACTCATCTACCGCTGACCTGGGTTACGTTCCTCTGGCAACTGGCGGCGATCGTTCTTCTTTTGGCGGGAACGCTGCGTCTGGCAGCGGTTTTGTTCGAGGAAGAACGGGCGCGCTGGGCAGCGGTGGCGCTGATGGCTGCCTTGCTGACCTTGCCCATTGCCGGAACCGCGCTCTACATTCTGGACCAGTATCTGAATCCGCGGAACCTGGCGGCGTTCGCGGCCTTGTTCGCGGTTGCCGAAGGGTTGCGGCACAAGTACCTTGCGGCAGTGTTGTGGCTGGGTTTCGCCGCGGTGATACATCCGCTGATGGCGAGCTTCGCCATCGCTTTTTGCGTGTGGCTCTTGGCGCTTGATCGCTACCGGCCACACGCTTTGGGTTTTGCGGCCTTGCTTCCGTTTGGGCTGACTCTCGATCCTCCGCCCCCGGCTTACCATGAGGTTGCACTGCGGCAGCCTTATTTTTTTCTCTTGCGCTGGGAGTGGTACGAATGGCTGGGGCTGATCGGGCCGGTCCTCCTGTTCTGGTGGTTCGGGCGTTTAGCGCGCCGCCGTGGAATGTGGAATGTGGAACTGGTTTCACGGGCGATGGCGCCGTTCATCGTGCTGGCCACTGCCGCGGCCCTGGTTCTCTCGATTCCGGCTCGTTTCGAGGCCTTGGCGCGGCTTGAACCGCTGCGCTGCCTGGCGTTGGCTTACATGCTGCTCATCGTCATCGGCGGAGGGTTGCTGGGGAAGCACATGCTCCAGAATCGTGTCTGGCGATGGCTGGTGTTGTTCGTGCCCCTCAGCTTGGGAATGTTCGCGGCGCAGAGGCAACTGTTTCCCGCCAGCGCACACATCGAGTGGCCGTGGGCGCAGCCGCGGAATCCCTGGGCGCAGGCGTTCGATTGGATCCGCGTCAATACCCCAACCGACGCGCTGTTTGCCCTGAATCCCAACCACATGGCGCTGCCCGGCGAGGACGAAAACGGATTCCGTGCACGCGCCCAGCGCAGCATGCTGGCCGACGCGGTGAAGGACAAAGGCGCCGCGTCCATGTTCCCGCCACTCTCGACGAAGTGGTGGGAGCAACTTGAAGATCAGAAGAACTGGAAACAGTTTGAGAAAAAAGACTTCGAACGGCTGCGGCAGAAGTATGGCGTCAGCTGGATCGTAGTGGAGCAGCCGGGCCCGGAGGGACTGGCGTGCCCTTACGAGAACTCGGCGGTTCGGGTCTGTCGGGTAGGCTGAGCCACGTTGCGCAAAGCCGCGGAGGTGGTTTGCAGAAATATCGCGAGTTACTTCTTATCGTCGTCGTTGCTCTGGCCCTGCGTCTGCTGGTCATGGCCTTTCTCTATCCCGAGCAACTCAGTCCCGAGCGGGACCACTGGAAATTTGGCTACGAGACAGGGAGGATCGCCCGCTCGATCGTCGAAGGCAAAGGATTCAGCAACCCGCTATTCGAAGAGACCGGGCCCACAGCATGGATGACGCCGGTTTATCCCTGCCTGGTTGCAGGCGTCTTCAAAATCTTTGGCGTTTATACGAAGGCTTCGGCGCTGGTTCTGCTCTCTTTGAATGCGCTGATGTCAGCGCTGGCAGCCATTCCTATTTTTTTCTTTGCGCGGCGAAGTTTTGGCGAGCGCGTGGGACGATGGTCCGCCTGGACGTGGGCTTTCTTCCCGTACGGAATCTACTTTCCGGTCGAGCGAATCTGGGAAACCTGGCTGGCCACTCTGCTGCTCAGCATTCTTTTTCTGATGGCCTTGGAGCTGGAGGAGTCCAAACCGGTCTGGGTCTGGATCCTGTACGGATTCCTGTGGGGAGTGGAGGCGTTGACGAGTCCGTCGGTGCTGGCTGTGTTGCCGTTCCTGGGCGGGTGGACGTGTTACCGGCTCTACAGGAAACGGCAGCGCTGGTTTGTTCCAAACGTGGCCGCGGCGCTGGTTTGCCTGGCCGTTGTGTCACCCTGGTTCATTCGAAACTATCAGGTGTTTCATCAGTTTGTTCCCTTCCGCGACAACATGGGATTAGTGCTGCGGCTCGGGACGAAGGGGAATACATCGTACTGGGGAGTCTATGAGCTGGGGCCGTGGCACAACGAAGCAGAGTGGCAGGAGTTCAAACGCGACGGCGAACTCGGCTACATGGCGACGAAGAAACGGCAGGCGGTCGCTTTCATCAAGGCCGAACCCGGCTGGTATGTCTGGACATCGTTCCGGCGCGCTGTGTTTCTGTGGACCGGCTACTGGAGTCTTGCGCCCTGGTATCTAAAGCAAGAGCCTTTGGACCCGCCCAATATCCTGCTCTGCACGAGCCTAACGGTGCTGGCGCTGCTCGGTCTTCGCAGGGCCTTCCGCAAGGATTCTGCTCTCGGGATGCCATATGCGCTGGTCTTGTTCTCTTTCCCTCTCGTCTACTACATCACCAGCCCCGAGGTTTACTATCGCCGGCCGATTGACCCGATGTTTGTGGTACTGGCCGTGTATGCGATCGTTGCTCGCGGGAAACTTGCAGCGCCGCCTAAGGAAGGCGTAGCTGTTCCCTAAGCTGAGACACAGGTTCTTGAATTGAGAGTCGAATCTGGTTAGCCTGAGCCTCGCTGTGAGGCCGCCGGCAGGCCGCTATCGTAATACGCCTCGGCGCCGGTCTCGAGGGTCCTGCCCTTTTCGCTGAAGATGGCGCTGCGCCGCAGTCCGGCCCGCTGCAGGGCGAAGCGAAGAGTCGTGCCGATTACCCCCAGGCCGTACTGCACACTCCTCCGGAAGTTGATGGAGGACGCTTCCTCGAAATACTTCGTGGGGCAGGAGACCTCGCCGACGCGGAAGCCGAAGTGCACGCATTGCGCCAGCATCTGGTTGTCGAAAACGAAATCGTCGCTGTTTTCGCGCAACGGCAAGCGGGTAAGCACTTCGCGGCTGAAGGCGCGGTAGCCGGTGTGATACTCGGAAAGCTTGATCCCCAAGAAGAGGTTTTCAAACGCGGTGAGCAGGCGGTTGGCGATGTACTTGTAAACCGGCATGCCACCACGCAACGCGGTGCCGCCGATGATGCGCGAGCCCAGCACGACGTCGTACACGCCGTACGCCACCATGCTGGCCAGTGCCGTCACCAGCAGGGGCGTGTACTGATAGTCGGGATGGACCATGATGACCACGTCGGCCCCGGCTGCCAGCGCCTCGCAGTAGCAGGTCTGCTGATTGCGGCCGTAGCCGTAGTTGCGATCGTGAACGTAATACTGCAAACCGAGGCGGTGAGCGATTTCGACGGTGCGATCGGAGCTATGGTCGTCCACCAGGATGCGGATGTCCACCAGGCCGGGCAGCTCGTGCACCGTGGCTTCCAGCGTTTTTTCCGCGTTGTAGGCGGGCAGTACGACGGCGATCCGCTTGCCGTTAATCATCTAGGAGACGTTCCTCTTTTCGTGGTCTTTCGAATCATAACCGGAGGCTGCGCTCTCGCAAAATCCAAATGGCGTCAGTTTCGATGGCGGGGCCGCTGATAAACTAATCAGAAGTGAGATTGCAGAAGTAACCCCAAATTCATGTCTGCGCGCACCCTTTTTGAGAAGGTCTGGGATGCCCACCTGGTCACCGCGCCGGAAGGGCAGCCACCGCTTCTTTATATCGATCTGCACCTGGTCCATGAGGTGACGTCGCCACAGGCGTTCGACGGTCTGCGCGCCAACGGCCGGCAGGTGCGCCAGCCGCTGCGCACCGTCGCTACCGTAGACCACAACGTCCCGACTACACCGCGCGGCTTGCCCGTTGCCGATCCCATCGCGGCGAAGCAAATTGAGGCGCTGCAGAAGAACTGCCGGGAGTTCGGTGTTCCCTTGTTCGACATGGACTCTCCTGAGCAGGGGATTGTGCACGTGATCGGGCCGGAACTCGGCATCACCCAGCCCGGCATGACCATCGTCTGCGGCGATAGCCACACCTCGACGCATGGCGCGTTCGGTTCGCTGGCGTTTGGCATCGGGACGTCTGAGGTCGAGCATGTTCTGGCCACGCAGTGCCTGCCGCAGAAAAAGCCGAAGACGATGCAGATTGACGTGCGCGACAAATTGGCCGAAGGGGTCACGGCGAAAGACCTGGCGCTTGGCATCATCGGCCAGATCGGCACCGACGGCGCGACCGGATACGTGATCGAATACACCGGCGAAGCGGTCCGCGGACTTTCGATGGAAGGCCGGATGACGCTCTGCAATATGAGCATCGAAGCGGGGGCACGCGCCGGCATGGTGGCGCCCGACGAGGTGACATTCGCTTACGCGCAGGGACGCCGCTTTGCGCCGCAGGACAAGGACTGGGAAGACGCGATGGCATCCTGGCGGGCGCTCGCCACCGATCCCGGAGCGAAATACGACCGCGTCGTCGAAATTGATGCCGCGGCGCTCGCGCCGTTCGTTACCTGGGGGACGAATCCTGGGATGGTGGTGCCGGTGACCGCGCGCATTCCCGAGTTAGCCAGCTTCTCGCTGGAGTCCGACCGCCGCGCTGCTGAGCAGGCGCTCGCTTACATGGATCTCCAGCCGGGAACGCCCATCGAGCAGATCGCGGTGGATCGAGTTTTTATCGGATCGTGCACCAACTCTCGCATCGAAGACCTGCGCGCCGCCGCACGGGTCGCCAAGGGACATCACGTTCACGGGAAAGTCCGGGCGATGGTTGTGCCCGGATCACAGGCGATCAAGCACGCCGCCGAGCAAGAAGGGCTGCACCGTATTTTCCAGGACGCCGGTTTTGAATGGCGCGAATCCGGATGCTCGATGTGTCTGGGGATGAATCCGGACATCCTGCAACCCGGAGAGCGCTGCGCTTCGACCAGCAACCGCAACTTCGAAGGCCGCCAGGGGCGCGGCGGACGCACACACTTGGTCAGCCCCATGATGGCGGCGGCGGCGGCGATCACGGGGAGGTTCACGGATATCAGGAATTGGCGCTTTCGATAGAAGTCAGTGGTAGTTGGTTTCCTTCGTGAGACTTCGTGTCCTTGGTGGTTAGAAAGAAGCTCAAACCACGAAGGACACGAAGGTTTCACGAAGGGTCTGAGAGTCAAAGCATGCGACCGTTCCAAAAACATACCGGGATTGTGGCGCCGCTTGATCGTGTGAATGTGGATACCGATCAGATTATTCCCAAGCAATTTCTGAAGAGGATTGAGCGCACGGGGTTTGGGGAATTTCTGTTTTACGATTGGCGGTTTTCAGGGGATGGGAAAAAGACCGCGGACTTTGTCTTGCACGAAGCGCGCTACGAGAAAGCGACCATCCTGGTGGCGGGGAAGAACTTCGGTTGCGGGTCGTCCCGCGAACATGCGGTGTGGGCGCTGGCGGATTACGGCTTCCGGGTGGTGATTGCGCCGTCGTTCGCCGATATTTTCGCCAACAACAGCCTGAAAAATGGGCTGCTCACGGTCCGGCTGAGCGAAGACCAGGTTGCGGAGATCATGCGCCGCGCGAAGGGGACTGCGGACTACCGGCTCACGGTCGATCTGGAAACATTACGCGTGGAGGATGGGCAGGGTTTCTCGGCGACGTTCACGATGGATGATTTTTCACGGCACTGCCTGCTCAACGGCCTGGACGACATCGGACTGACCCTGCAGCACGAGGCGGCCATCGCGGGCTATGAGGCGAAGCACCCGGTGCACGCTGCCATGAAGAGTCTCGGCTAGTCCCAGCCGGCTTTTGTTCCTTTGTATTCCTGAACCGTGTTGCCCCCGTCCACCACGATCACCTGGCCCGTGATGTACGACGCTTCCTCGGAACAGAGGAATACGATGAGCGCCGCCACTTCTTCCGGCGTCCCGGGACGGCCGACCGGGGTGTTGCGTCCGGCTTCGATTTCGCGGGCGCTCGAACAAGCGGTTTTGATCCATCCCGGCGCCACCGCGTTCACCGTGATCCGCGACGCGCCAACTTCCAGCGCCAGCGCCCGCGTCAGGCCCGCCATCCCTGCTTTCGCTGCACTGTAAGCCGACATTCCCGGATTGCTCGCCACCGGCCCGGTTACCGAACTCACGTTGACAACCCGGCCGTACTTTTTCTTGATCATGTAGGGCAGCGCCGCCCGGGTCACGTTGAAACAGGTTTTCAGGTTCAACTCGATCTCGCTGTTCCATTGGGATTCGGTCAGCGCAGCGAAGCGCGCAGTCAGCTCCTTCGACCCCACCTGCACCATGCCGGCGTTGTTGACCAGGATGTCGAGCCGTCCGAAGCGGGCGAGGACCGCGGCAACGAGTTCCTGGGCGGCGGCGAAGCTGCGCAGGTCGCAGACGGACGCAAAGACGCTGGGTGTGGTGGGAACAGGCGTTGGGATTTGTTTCTGGCGCCGGGAAGAGCGTCCCGCAGGGGCTGAAGGCGGCGTTTTGGTACGTCTGAGCGGCACGGCTGAAGCCGTGCCCTTCCCAAACCCAGCTCCTAAAAGCAGCTCCGCCGCGCGCTCGTGAATGCGGCTGGTAGTTGAAGTGATTGCCACCGCCGCGCCCTGCGCTAAGAGAAGATGTGCGGTCGCAAACCCGATGCCTGCGGCGCTGCCCGCGCCGGTGACCAGCGCCACTCTGCCTCTCAGATCCGCCAACATGATGCGCATGAGGGTAGCTGCCCGCAGGTGTGCCGTCAATCTGACGCGAACCCCTCACAGGTTGTAAACTCTTGACTTTCACTCGTAGGGCTGGCGTCCCGCCGGCCCGAAACACTCGGATCGGAGTACGTACGTGAGAAGACTGCTTCCGCTCAGCCTGGTTGTGTTTGCCCTGCTCTCCACACTTTGTGCTCAGACGGTCGCGCCCCCAAAACAGCTCGCCATTGATGCGATTTTCGCCGAAGGGGGGATGACTGGGCGCACTCCAGAAACGATCAAGTGGAGTCCCGATGGCACCAAGGTTTCTTTCGTGCAGCGCGATGATTCCGGCGAGCACGGAGAGCTCTGGTACGTAGACACCACTACGGGCGAGAAGAAGATCCTGGTCAGCGAAACCAAGCTGGCCCAGCTTGCGCCTCCCGCCAGCAAAATTAAGGATGAGCGCGAGAAAGAGCGCGTCACCCGCTATCACGTCGCCGCCTATATCTGGTCGGCCGACTCTAAGCACCTGCTCTTCGATTCCCAGGGACAGCTCTGGTATTACGACCTGGGCACCGGGACCGCCGTGCAGCTTACGGCTTCCCCCGACCCCAGCGATGACGCGAAGTTTTCACCTGACGGCGAACGGCTGGCCTATGTGCGCAAGCACAACCTGTACGTGCACCCGGTCTCGGGCGAGGAGGGCGAACACCAGCTCACGCGCGATGAGAGCAAGGACAAAGACAAAGATAAGGACAAGAAAGGCACGGAAGACAACATCCTGAACGGCGAAGTGGACTGGGTTTACGCTGAGGAACTAGGCGTGCGCAGCAACTACTTCTGGTCACCCGACGGACGCGACATCCTCTTCCTGCAGATGGACGAGACCCGTGTGCCCACCTACCCGATCACAGACTGGATGCCGACACATCCCAAGGTTGATGCGGAAAAATACCCAAAGGCTGGGGACCCGAATCCGGTCGTCCGCCTGGGCGTGGTCGGAAGCGGTGGCGGCAAGGTACGGTGGATCAAGCTCACCGACGACGAGGACACCTACGTTCCCCGCTTCGGCTGGATGCGCGAGGGCTGGGCATGGGCAGAAGTGCTCAACCGCAAGCAGGACGTGATGGACCTGTACTTCATTGACACCAAGTCGGGCAAATCGCGCAAAGTGCTGACGGAATCGAGCCCCGATGCCTGGGTCAACGTGAATGACGACTTCCGCATCCTGAAATCGGGCGACCGTTTCCTGTGGACGGGCTGGCGTGACGGCCACACTCATATCTATCTTTACACCTTCGACAAGCAGGACCCGCTGGCGGGCGACGCGAAACTGGAACGCCAGCTGGAGAGCGGCGACTACGAAGTGCTCGAAATCAGCGGCGTGGACGACCAATCCGGGACGGTCTTCTTCACCGCCAATAAGGACGACCCACGGCGGCGGCAGCTTTTCTCGGTTAAGCTCGACGGCTCATCGATGAAGCCCCTTTCTCCGGAGGAGGGCAGCTCCAGCGGCGACTTTGCCGACGACGCGAAACACTATGTCGAGCATCAGTCCGACACGCTGCAGCCGCCGCGTCTCTCGGTGTGCGCGAGCGACGGCTCCTGTCATAAGGTTTGGGAAGCACGCAGCGTTGCCGACTACGGCCTGGTTGCGCCGAAGTACCTGGAGTTTAAGGCCGACGACGGCACTGTTCTCTACGGATCCCTGCTGTTACCGCCTAATGCCGACGCCAGCCAGAAGATTCCGCTGATCGTGTACATCTACGGCGGCCCGGTCGGACAGACGGTGCAGAAAGCCTGGGGCGGAGGGACCGCGCTCTTCCATCAGTTGTTGGTCAAGGAAGGCTTCGCGATCTTCACACTGGACAATCGCGGCAGCCAGAATCGCGGACGCAAGTTCAGCGCGGCACTGCGGAATCAGTTTGGCGGCGTGGAACTGAAAGACCAGCTCGCGGCGCTCGATCAGCTGAGCGAGCAGTATCCGCAGCTCGATCCGACTCGCACGGCGATCTGGGGATGGTCGAACGGCGGCTCGATGACGCTGTATGCGTTGACCCATTCCGGCCGCTTCAAGGCAGGAATCTCGGTGGCTCCGGTGACCAGCCAGCGCAACTACGACTCCATCTATACCGAGCGTTATATGGGGATGCCCAAAGACAACGTGAAGGGCTATGACGATTCCATCGTTAGTGCCGCCGCGAACCTGCGCGGCTCGCTGTTCCTGGTCCATGGCACCAGCGACGACAACGTGCACATGCAGAATACGGTCCAGATGACCGATGCCCTGATCAAAGCGGGGAAGCCGTTCCGGCTCATGTTATATCCGAACAAGACGCACGGGATTTCGGGAGCGGGGACCCGTACGCACCTGTTTCACATGATGGAAGATTTCTGGATGAAGGAATTGAAATAGCGTTTAGCACTTGGCACTTAGCTCTTGGCGGTCAGGATTCCAACGTCTGGCCAAAGTTGCCAACGATACCCGATTTGGCTAAGTGCTAAATGCTAAGTGCTAACGGCTTCTTTATGCACCGTACAACTCTCGGCGACTTCGAACTGACGGTCATCTCCGATGGAACGTACCTGGCCGATGGCGGAACGTTCTTCGGCGTCGTGCCCAAGTCCATGTGGTCGAAGAAAGTCGCGGTTGACGAGGAGAACCACGTCGTCACAGGGCTGAACGCGCTCCTGGTCCGCACCGGGAAGAAGAACATCCTCATTGAGACCGGCATGGGCAACAAGATGCCCGACAAGCTGCTGCGGATTTACGGCCAGCCCGCAAAGCTGCTCGAGAACCTGCAGGCCGCTGGGGTAGCGCCCGAAGACATCGACATCGTCATCAACACGCACCTGCACTTCGATCACTGCGGCTGGAATACCGTGCGGCGCGGCGATCAGATCGTGGCTACGTTCCCAAAAGCCAAGTACTACGTGCAAGAGAAAGAATGGGAGCACGGACGGCTGCAGCTCGAGCGGGACGCCATCAGCTACATCAGCGCGAACTACGATCCGCTGCTCGAAAACGGGCAGATGGTGCTGCTCAGCGGCGATCTGGAGATCCTGCCCGGGATCTCAGTGAAAGTCTTCCCCGGACACACCGCCAACATGCAGGCGGTCATCGTCGAAAGTGGAGGAAACAAAGCTTGCTATATCTCTGATCTCATCCCCACCAGCGCGCACGTGCCTCCGACCTGGGTCATGTCCTTCGACCTCTTCCCGCTGCAGACGATTGAAAGCCGCAAGCGGTACTACGCACAGGCGATTCCTGAGAAATGGCTCACGGTGTTCACGCACGATGCGCAGACGCCGTGGGGATATGTGGAGCAGGGGGAGAAGGGGAAGCTGGGGCTACGACAGCTCAAGTAGTAGTTTGTGCCTGAAGCCTGGCTTCGAAGAATTCTTCGACCTTGGCCAGAATCTCCGCCCCGCTCTTGGCTTCGTAGATTGCCTTCCGCAGCGCCGCTCCACCCGGAACGCCGTGCGTGAACCAGGACGCGAACTGCTTCATCTTGCCCTCGGCGCCGGGCATGCCTTCTTCGAGCAGCATCTGGAAGTAGGTGCGGATCATCAGGTAGCGGTCGGCTTCGGCGGGCTCGTCGTAGGGCTTGCTCGGAGATGAAACTCCCGACGCAGACACGAAGACCCCGGCCACGGATGCGGACGATACAAATCGGGAGGGCACGACTTCAGTCGTGCCGTTAGCCGGTAAGAGATCTTGGGCTTTAGCCCCTGAGGGATCCGCCCAGAAAGCAGTCTGGCCCTCAGCGGCTAAAGCCGCGTTCGATAATGCGCCACTTTCGGCACGACTAAAGTCGTGCCCTCCCCGAGAAGGTCCCGATTCCTTGCGAGCGCTTTCCAGCCATGTCCGATACTGCTCGATCTGCCGGAAGATCCACGGATTCGCCGGGGCCATCCTGCCGATCATCACGGCATCGCATCCGGTCTGCGCAACCATGGCGCAGGCGTCCTCGGGAGAGCGGATGTCGCCGTTACCAATCACCGGAATTTTGACCGCGGATTTCACCGAGGCGATCCACTCCCAGCGGGCGTTGCCACTGTAGCCCTGCTCGCGGGTGCGGGCATGGAGGGCCACGGCGCACAGGCCGCAGTCTTCAGCCAGGCGCGCCAGGTCTACGCAGACTATTTCGTCGTCGTTCCATCCGGCGCGGAACTTCACCGTGAAGGGAATCTTCACGGCCGCCCGCACCGATTCGAAAATTTTGCGGATCAGCGGCAAATCGCGCAGCAGGCCCGAGCCGCCGTTACACTTCACGACTTTCTTCGCCGGGCAGCCGAGGTTCAGGTCCACAAGGTCAAAGCCGAGATCTTCGACCAGGCGCGCCGCGTCGGCCAGCACACGGGGATCGCTGCCGAAGAGCTGGGCCGAGATGGGATGCTCGTCTTCGTAGAAGTGCAGGTACCGTCCGCGGACGCGCTGGTCGCGGAGCACGCCGTCGGCCGAGGTGAACTCGGTCATGATGAGGCCGCATCCGCCGAGGTTTTTGATGAAGCGGCGAAAGACGGTGTCGGTGACGCCGGACATGGGCGCGAGCACAGTGGCGGGGGAGATGGTAACGCCGCCGATATGCAAGCTCGCAGGGAAGTCCCGTGTGGGGCGGACACTCCCTTCGACTTCGCTCAGGGCAGGCTTGTCCGCCGCCGTGTCTCCGGCCAGAGCCTGACGGGCAGGAGTGCCCGTCCCACACGAGTTGTCCCAAAACTTCTGCACGTATCTATTCTAGCCGCAGTGCAAAATCAAAAGCCCCCGCCGAAGCGAGGGCCTGATCTTTGTTGTCGAGCAACGGCGGCGGGCAAGAGTGCCCGCCCCACACAAGCTTACTTCTTGGCCGTTTCGGTCTTGGCAGCGTCGGCTTTGGCGGCGTCGCCTTTGGCGTACTTGCGGCGGAAACGCTCGATCCGGCCGGCGGTGTCGAGCAGCTTCTGCTTGCCGGTAAAGAAGGGGTGGCAAGCGGAGCAGATTTCTACGTTGATGTCGCTGCGATGGGTCGAACGAGTGACGAACGCGTTGCCGCAGGCGCAGTGCACCCGCACTTCGCGATAGTTGGGATGGATGGCAGCCTTCATGTCGGTTCAAATCCCCTTTTGAGTCATTAGATTCTACAGGAGTTAGGAAGGTGCAGGCAACTCAGGTGAAGAAAGCACGTGCAGAAGAACTCTGTCACTGGAGTGGACATGCGCAGCAATTTATGATAGAAAATAATGTGACACAATAAAACAAATAATATATATAAATCATTTACTATGAATAATATAGCGTTGACAGCTAGTAGGACATGCGAAACGACACACCCTTGGCTAAAGTTCAAGGTGGATATGCGCAGTGCTGCGCCGACCCTGTGGATGGCGCTAGCAGAGTGCCAATCGAAGTGTGAGCACATCGCAGGAGTACCACTGCAGCCCGAAAACGCCGAAAAACTTCACTTGCTTTTCCTCGCAAAAGGAGCGTTGGCCACGACCGCGATCGAGGGCAACACACTTTCAGAAGCAGAAGTGCTTCAACACCTTCAGGGCAAGTTGCAGCTACCGCCCTCCCGTGAATACTTGGCGCAAGAAATCGATAATATCGTTGCTGGCTGCAACAGTATTGTTGATGAGATCCAGTCGCGCCGACCGCTGACCCTCACGGCAGATCGCATAAGACACCTGAATCGTTATGTTCTGGAGAAGCTTCCTTTGGATGAGGGTGTCATGCCGGGAGAGATAAGACGACACGAAGTGACAGTCGCACGATATAGAGGAGCGCCAGCAGAAGATTGCGAGTTCTTGCTTGGACGTCTTTGCGAATGGCTAGCGGGAGAGGAATTTGCTCTCCAGCGCGAAGATCTAAGTATTGCTAGTGCCATCCTCAAAGCCGTCTTCGCACACCTGTACTTGGCGTGGATCCATCCATTTGCTGACGGGAATGGCAGGACCGCCAGGTTGGTCGAGTTCCAGATTTTGATTGCATCAGGTGTTCCCGCGCCAGCGGCGCATCTCCTGAGCAATCACTACAACCAAACTCGAACCGAATATTATCGGCAACTGGACCATGCCAGTAAATCCGGAGGTGCGGTCATTCCCTTCATTGACTACGCCGTGCGCGGCCTTTTAGACGGCTTGAGGGCGCAGCTCAAAGTGATAAGGGAGCAACAATGGGAGGTGGCTTGGGAGAACCACGTCCACGACTGCTTTCGGCAATTGTCGGGCCCTAACCACGAGCGCAGAAAGCATTTGGTTCTAGACCTTTCTAAGCATGCAGGGCCTATACCGTTCAACAAGCTGCCGGAGATTAGCGCGAGGTTGGCAACTGAATACGCTAATAGAACCAAGCGAACTCTCGCCCGGGACGTGAACGCACTCCTCAAGATGGGGCTGCTTAGGAGAGATTCCAACGGCGTTGCAGCAGCCAAAGAAGTGATCCTAGCCTTCCTTCCAATTCGAGCCAATGCGAAAGGCAAGAAGGAGCAATAAAGCAAAACGGCAGGGCCGACCCCCTGCCGTCTCACGGCATTCGAATACCCTGGGCCCTATTTCCCCTTGTTCACTGCTTTCTTGAGTTCGTTTCCAGGTGTAAATTTGGCGACTCTGCGGGCGGCGATCTTGATGGTCGCTCCCGTCTGCGGGTTCCGGCCATTGCGAGCCTTGCGCTGCGAGACGGAGAACGTACCGAACCCAATCAAGGCTACCCGGTCCCCTTTTCTGAGGGCAGCAGTGACGCTGTCCACGGCGGTGTCGATCGCGGTCGTCGCCTGCGCCTTCGAGATATTGCAGGCTCCGGCGATCCGGTCAACGAGATCAGCTTTGTTCATGCTCTCTCCTGACTAGTCGTTTCGGTTCCCGCTGCAGACGCCGGGAAAGCTAAGCGCCTGCCATGGGAACGCGGCTGCCATTCTCTACCCTAATGGTGGATTGTCAATGGCAAACACGTGCCAGACGCCGGGTTTCGGGCTTTCCGAGAACCAGCATCGCCAAGAAGGGGTTGGCGATGACGAACTCGCTGGAGAAGCCCATCGGATCGATTTTCCAGAGTTCTCCACAATCGATTCCCTGGCTCCACAGGATGTGCACAGGCGGCGCGCGGTTTCGAGTTGCGGATTGGGCCAGCTTCGGTGCAGAGTCTAAGTAACGAGTCATGAAAACAGCCACTGAAGTTTGTCCTCTGTGCGCGGGTTCGGGATGGAAAACCGTCCCAGGCGCGCCCGAGCGCGGCGTCACGCGTTGCGACTGCCAGGTGCGCGCACGCGCTGCTGCTTTGTTCACCGGCGCGCACATTCCGAAGCGATATGAGCACTGCGAGCTCTCGAACTTCACCTCCGATTTTCCCGGAGCCGATCCGTCGATCGCGCTGGCCCACATTGCGGCGGCGCGCTTTGTTCAGGAGTTCGATCCACGCGACGGCCAGGGTCTTCTGGTGGTGGGTGGAATCGGCACGGGAAAGACGCATCTCGCAGTTGGGATCGTGAAAGAGCTGGTTACGAAATACGGCACCGCTTGCTTGTTCTGCGACTACCGCGAGCTGCTGAAGCAGATCCAGAATTCTTACAACGATTCCGTCCAGGCCACGGAACTGCAAGTGCTGCGCCCGGTGTTCGACGCGGAGGTATTGGTTCTCGACGAACTCGGCGCCGTGAAACCGAGCGAGTGGGTCTGGGACACGGTCAGCCTGATCCTGAATACGCGCTATAACGACAATCGTACGACGATCATCACCACCAATTTTCCTGATGAACCGGCGGCCGGGATCGGTGGTGGGCCTGACCTTGCCCGGCGCTCTCCTGCCTTCGCAGCTACGCGCCGCGAAACCCTCGGAGACCGCATTGGCGAACGCATGCGCTCGCGATTGCACGAGATGTGCCGCATCGTGCGCATGGAAGGGGCGGACTTCCGGCAGAAGTTCAAGAGCGCGAGCTTCCGGTGAGGCGAGAGGTCAGAGGTTAGAGGTCAGATTGCAGAGGTGAAAACCCAAAGCCCGCCCGGTTCTTACTTCTGCAATCTGACTTCTGACTTCTGCAATTCCTCTACAATCGCCTTGTGCTGAGGGAGCAAATCGACTTCCAGCCGGAGCATGACAGCGAACTCTTTGCCGCTGTGCCTGCTGCTCCTGCGGTTTTCCTGCTTCGCGGAGCCGATTCGAGTTCCGAACCCTACGTCAGCAAAACTGCCAACCTGCGGCGCCGCTTGCAGCGGTTACTCTCGATTCCGGAGGAACGCACCAAACGCCTCAACCTGCGGGATCGCGTCAAGAGCATCGAATACACGCTGACGGGGTCCGACTTCGAGTCTGGATTCCTGCTCTACCAAGTGCTGCGGGCAGCTTTCCCCAAGACGTATTCTGGCCGGCTGCGCTTGCGTTTTGCGCCACTGGTCAAGCTGCATCTGGAGAACGAATACCCGCGAGCTTCCCTGACCACACGGCTGGGCCGACTTTCCGGAAAGAACCTTTACTACGGCCCGTTTCTTTCCCGCGTTGCCGCCGAGAAGTTCCTGAACGACTCACTGGACTTCTTCAAAATGCGGCGCTGCGTGGAGGACCTGAACCCCGATCCCAAGTTTTCCGGTTGCGTCTATTCGGAGATGAAGATGTGCCTGGCGCCCTGCTTTCGCGGCTGCACCGATGACGAGTACCGATCCGAGGTCGTCCGGGTGGAGGATTTTCTGGACTCGCGCGGCGAATCGCTGAAGCGGCAGTTTGCCGCCGAGCGCGATGACGCCTCGACGAAGCTCGAATTCGAGAATGCCGCTGCCATCCATGCCCGCCTCGACAAGCTCGCGCCGGTGTTGCAGCAAATGCCCGAGGCGGTCCGCCGGATCGACCAGATGCGAGCGCTGATCGTGCAGAAGTGCTCACAACCGGAAAGCGTCGCGCTGTTTCAGGTGGACGCGGGGGCAATCGCTGGGCCGCTGGAATTCCCCATTTCTTCGCCCGAGCACACCAAGTCGCAATCCATGGAAGCCCGCATCCAGGTGGCGCTCTGCGGCCTCCCTGCGGCCGAGCCGGGCGGCGCCATCGGACGCATGGAGCATCTGGCAATTCTGAAGAGGTGGTATTACCGGGGCAGCCGGGCGGGCGAAATTTTCTTTGCCGATGCGAACCATGAATTCCCCATGCGCCGCATCGTCCGCGGGATTGGGCGCGTGTACCGGGGAGAAGCGCCGGAAACAGCAACTCTTGCAACGCCCGGGGCACCGGTTCAATCTAAGCAGCAAGAGGAACTATGAAGAAGAAGAAGAGCACCAGCAAAAAGGGCAATCCTAAGAAGAATGCCAAGCCATCCGATCCGCATGACAGATCGCTGCGCGAGCACTTGCTCTACGTGCTCAGAGGCGGCGGGGCGCATGCTCACTTCGACGATGCCATGGACGACTGGCCCGTGCAGTTGGCCGGCGTCAGACTGGCGAATTTTCCTCACACCGCATGGATGGTGCTCGAGCACATGCGCATCGCGCAATGGGACATCCTGGAGTTCAGCCGCAACCCGAAGCATGTTTCGCCCGCGTGGCCCGAGGGTTACTGGCCCGCGTCCGATGTGCCGCCGAGCGAAAAAGCCTGGAAGGCGAGCATGGCAGCTTTCAGGAGAGATCTTCGGGCCGTCGAGCAGCTGGTTGCCAACAAGAAAACGGACCTCTATGCCAAGCTGTCCTGGGGCGACGGACAGAACGTCTTGCGCGAGGCGCTGCTGGTTGCGGACCACAGCGCGTATCACCTGGGACAACTGGTGTTGCTGCGGAAAAGCATGGGGATCTGAAGCGGACCGCTTCCGGTGCGGCGGCGGCGAACTGCAGATTCCTCGTCGCTTCGCTCCTCGGAATGACAAGACGGATGGGGGTTTCTTAGGCACTCCTGCGATCTGCAATCTGACTTCTGAAATCGCTCGGCCTTTTCCGGAAGACCACGCGCACTCCCTCCCGCCAGCGCTCGTCAATCCCCAGCAATTCCCACTCGATCTCCGGTGACAGATAACGCAAGATCGCGTCGGTTGCGGGATGCACGTGCAGCGCGGGCGCAACCAGCAGGAGCAGCGGCTTCTGGGGCGAGAGTTCGTGCCCGGGGAAATATCCGAACTTGCGAAACTCGCCGCGGTCCTGGTGCCAGGCCACGCGCGACCAGTAATCCACGCCCTGCAAGGGCAGGTGAAAGTCCTCGTCGGCCTTGAGTTCGATCACCACCAGCCGGTTTTCGCGAGTCAGCGCGAGCACGTCAATCATGGCGCGGTCTGCGGCCGAGAACGCCGGCACCTGAGAATAGACGCATTCCGTTCGCAGCCGGCCGTCGAGCGCCTCCACATTCCCGAACACCAAAGACTCCAGCCAGCGCTCGGGATGCATACGCCACAGCGGGTGCGTCTTGGGACCATCTTTGTGCCGGACGGCCGCCGCCAGCTGCACCAGGTCCACAAACTGGGATTCATTACGCTCGTCCAGCACTCGCTCTTCCGCTCCCACGCCAAAGACGATCTCCTGCCCGCTCTGGAAATTCCGGGGGTCATGTGCCACCCGCGCCTGGGCGAACTCCAGGCCGCGCAGGCGGAATGAGATCAGCGCGGGTGAGAGTACCGCGACGTCGCACTGCGGCAGAATGCTGCGAATGCGCGCGATCGAGCCGGCAAAGCGTTCGCATGCCAGGTCCTCATCAGTGGCGCACACCAGGCGGGTGGCGAGATTGCCGCATTCGGCGGTATCCGCCGCAATCAGCGCATCCTCGCGCTCGTCGAATTCATAGAGGTGCCATTTTGCGGCCGTAGGATGCAGGTGCGCCATTCGTTGCTGCGTCACGGCAATCGTGCCCTTGGGTAGGACCACGACCAGGCCTTCCACGAGCCGCCGTTCCTGCTGTGCCAGGCGGCAGGCATCCAGCCAGAGAAGCCCGCAGGTCAGCGCGCCATCTACCGTGGCCTGGGTCTCCTGCGCGTTGACCCCGACCACGGCCAGAGCCCGCTGACCCTGCTGCAAGAGCCCGCGTAGATAGGCCGGCCCAAAGGAGTGCTCCAGATCCATGCTGGTCGTGAACCGGACCACGCTCCAGCCGGGGAAGTTTCGCCCCAGCGCTTTCTGCAGACGGGATGAATACGCGACCCGGGCCGTTTGCCGCGCTGCGGGTGAGCGCCGGTCGCGATCGCGGCAGAACTCCAGCTTTGTCGGTCGGTTCTTGCCCATTCTCTGCACCAACAGCCGAAGGGTGCCGCTCTTTACTTCTGCGTCCAGCACCCGGCGCACCACGTTCCGTTCGCTCGACCACAGATGCAGCAGGCACTTGTTGTATTCGCCTGAGACGGAATACTTCGACTCCGCCAGATCGAAGACGACGGCCCCGTCTTCGACCACCATTGCGGCGCGCGCTCCGGCGAGGAAGTCGGAGAGCATCTGGCTGAGCGAGTCGGGGGTCACACTCGGATTGTTGGCCTCCGCCCGGCGCAAATCTGTGACGCGCGTACCTCGAAGTTGTTCGGTTTTACTCCCGCAATCTGCCCTGACCTCCGTAACCCTGGGCCTTTTCCGCTCGTGGGATAATGGTGCTTCGGACTCCGAGTCGTTTCCCCGCAGAGGGCATCCAAGTACCTTAATGGCAAACCAAGAGCATTTCTTTTTCGAGCATTACGGCCTTACGAATCAAGACCTTGAGAGGTATCTAGCGGCTGCTCTTTCGGCCGGCGGCGACTACGCCGACTTGTACTTCGAATACCTGACTTCCACCTCGCTGATGGTGGACGAGTCCATGGTCAAGTCCGCTTCCCAGGGTATTTCGGCGGGATGCGGCGTGCGGGTTGTGTCCGGCGAACGCACCGGCTACGCCTACACCGACGATCTCTCTCCCGAGCGAATTCTGCATGCCGCCCGGACTGCCGCGCTGATTGCCAGCGCGCCTGCAAAGACTCCGGTCACCGGATTTCAGCAGAGGCCGGCGCGAAGCCTGTATCCGGTAACGCTGCCTTCTGTTGACGCCGAGATTACGGCCAAGGTCGAGCTGCTGATGCGGGCCGATCGCGCCGCCCGTGGATTCGATTCTCGGATTAAAGAAGTCCGCGCCAGCTACGCCGACGAACTGCGCAACATCCTGGTCATCAGGTCCGATGGCACTTTCGCCGAGGACTCCCAGCCGCTGGCTCGCATGAATGTATCGTGCATCGCC
>JACQDD010000246.1 GCA_016201265.1 Terriglobales bacterium
AGGTCGTCCCGGAGCTGGTGCAGCATGAATTTACGGCAGAGAATATCGTCGCCGAATTGGGCAAGATCATCCCGGACGGCGAACCGCGGACGCGTATGCTTCAGGGATTAGCCAGCGTCAACGAAAAGCTTAAGAAGCCAGACCGGGACGGCGGACGTCCGGCGGAAAGGGCCGCTGAAGTGATCCTGGAAATGCTGAACCACCCAATGCCCTGACCTCAATCCCCTCTGCGTTCTCCGCGTACTCCGCGGTAATAACCTGACGCTGGCTACCAGAACGGCGGCGGGCAGGAGTGCCCGCCCCACACAATCAATTCCCTAACCCTTGTCCCCACAGCATCTTTTGCGGGAGAATCATCATCATACGAAGTGCCGTGCTTCGAGGAGAATCTACTTGACGCTCTTCCATTCTCGACCTATGAGTCGGGCCCTCTGTTTCTATCTTGCTCTTTTTCTTTCTTTTGTGGCGGCCCAACCAGTGCTGGCCGCAGAAAAGCCGCGCCTCCGCGTGGACGACTACCAGATCGACGCCGAACTCCTCCCGCAGACCCACAAGCTCACGGCGCGCGCCACGGTCAAAATCACGGCGCTTGAAGACGTCAGCGTCGCCGCGTTTCAGCTGAACAACGCTCTGCGCATCACCAAACTGGTCGACGCCAACAACAAGCCGCTGAATCCCGAGCGCAATACCCAGGACTCCAGCGTGCGCTTTGCCCTGACCAGCGGCCTGGCCAAAAATGCCAGCACCACGCTGACTTTTGACTACGAAGGCACGCTCGAGACCGCCGACGACAGCCCCGTGCAGGGGCTTAAGCTCGCCTACGTCGGCCCCGATACCAGTTACCTGCTCTACTCCGGACTCTGGTTTCCGGTCGCCGGATACGGCATTAACCGCTTCACTTCGACCATCAGCTTGACCGTCCCGGCGCACATGATCGCGATCGGCAGCGGGAAGCAGTCGGTCGCCGCCGCATCGCTCAAAAAGAATGCGCCCGCCAACTCCAAGACCTACACCTTCACCTGGGACAAGCCGAGTTTTCCCGGCACGATCATCGCCGGCACCTTCCAGGAGTTCAAAAGCGACGAAGCCGGCATTGACCTGCATGTGTTCTTCAAGCCGCTCCATCAGAACCTGGGCGCCGAGTATGCTTCCACCTCGGTTAAGGCGTTTACCTACTACGTCACGCAGTACGGAAACGCCCCTTCGACCACGCTGAAAGTCGTCGAGATTCCCGACGACACGGTGCCCTCGGCCTGGGCGCCCGAGATTGCCGCGCTCTCCGGCCGCGCGATTACCGAAAAGATCAATTACCGCCTGCTGGCCAACACCATCGCGCGCCAGTGGTGGGGCGTTTCGGTCAGTCCGGCGGCCAAGGACGACTGGTGGATCAACGACGGCTTTGCGCGTTACTCCGAAGCGCGCTACGTGGAAAGCGCGGCCGGACAAGCGGGCCTCGAAGAGATGGTCAAAGACATGTCCGTGGGCGCGCTCGCCTACGACACCGTCCCTCTTTCCAGCACCGCCAAGCTGGATTATTTTTCTCCCGAATTCCAGTCCGTAGTAACCGACAAAGGCGCGATGATCCTGCACATGCTGCGCTGGCTCATCGGCGAGCCCAAGTATCTCAAGACCATGCGCGACTTCGCCACCAACTTCGCGGGCAAGGCCGCCTCCACCGATGACTTCCGCGCCCTCGCCGAGGAAAACTACGGCGAGAAGCTCACCTGGTTCTTCTCGCAATGGCTCGATTCGACCGGGGCGCCCGAGTTTAAGACGAAGTACACCGTTTATCGCCTGGGCAACAACAAAGGGTTCCGCGTGGTGGGACAGATCGAGCAGGACCTCGATCTGTTCCGCATGCCGGTCGAGTTGAAGATCGACACCGACGGGAAAACCGAGCAAAAGCGCATCGAAGTTGTTGGGACTAATTCTCCGTTTACGATTGAAACCTTCGGACGCCCCCGTCGGATCGCGGTCGATCCCGACAACCGCGTGCTCACCAACTCCAAGGAGATCAAGCTGCGCTCGTCCATCCTGCGCGGACAAGGTCTCATCCAGCAGGGCGATCTGGCCGGAGCCTTGAGCGAGTTCAACAAAGCGCTCGACGTCAACAAGAACAGCTCGCTCGCCCACTACCGTATCGCTGAGGTCTTTTTTCTGCAGAGGAACTATCAGGCGGCCGCCAACGCCTATCGCGAGTCCTTAAACGGCGACGGCGAGCCACGCTGGACTGAGGTCTGGAGCCACCTCCAGCTCGGCAAGATTTTCGACGTGACCGGCCAGCGCGAACGCGCCGTGAATGAATACCGCCAGGCCATCCAGACCAACGACAATACTGCCGGCGCGCTCGACGAGGCCCGCAAATACATGCAGAAGCCCTACGAGCGGGAGAAGGGCAACTAACCCCAAAGATAAAGGCGGCGATCCGTAGAGACGCGGCTTGCCGCGTCTCCCCCCGCGCAACAAGGCGGCGTGCTGCGTCGCATTCCCCCGTACCCCTCCGTGCTCCCCGTGGTTCAAGCTCTTCTTTGCGACCTTGGCGAACCTTTGCGCTCTTTGCGTTTAAGGATTCTTGCGCCTCACCCATTTTCATTCTTCGGATGGGATGAACATCCCATGTGCGGCTGTGGTTTGCTTCTCTATCGGCAAAGGCACGCCTTCATCAGCGGCCTTGCCGTCCCTGGTCGTTGGTAGTATATTGGTAGTATGAAAGAGAAGACATCTGTCACACTTTCGCCGGAGGTGCTGGCTGGCATTGACCGGCTGGCCGGATCCCGTCTCTCCCGATCGGCCTTTATCGAGCATGTACTACGCCGCTATCTTGCGGAGGAAGTGCGTGCCAAGCGCAACGCCCGCGAAGTGGAACTGCTGAACCGGGCGGCTGACGAGTTGAACCGAGAGGCTGAGGAAGTACTCGAATACCAGGCTCCCTGGAAATGACGCGAGGGCGGTCATGCGGCGCGGCGAAATCTACCGAGTGTACAAGCCGAGTGGTGACCCCAAATCCTATCGCGTCTTTGTGGTTGTCAGCCGCCAGGCGGCTCTCGATTCTCGTTTTTCGACTGCAATCTGCGCACCCGTCTACTCCACCGCGGCGGGGACTGCCACCCAAGTAGCCGTCGGCATCGACGAGGGCCTCAAGCATGAGAGTTGGATTTTCTGCGACGACCTGACCTCTGTGCGAAAGTCGGACCTCACCCAATTCGTGGGTTCGCTCTCCCGCGCTAAGCTGGCGGATCTGGACCAGGCGCTCAGAGTGGCACTGGAACTGGAATAGCGCCGACGTCTGGTCACAAAGGCTCTACTTCGGTATCCCCTTGAACCCCGCCCGCCGCTGCTCGCTGTAGCGGTGCAACGCGTCTTCAATGATCGGGTACGCCTCAGCCGCCGGACGAATTTCGTCCACCTCCACCGACTTCCCTTCCAGCTGTTTGTAGTCCTGGAAGAAGCGCCGCAACATGATCAGCCGGTGGGGAGGCATTTCCGCTGCTTCGCGGTAGCTGTTGAACTCGGGGTCTTCCGTCGCGACGGCGATGATCTTGTGGTCTTGTTTTCCGGAATCAATCATCGTCATCAGCCCGATCGCGCGGGCATGGATGATGGTCAGCGGCACCACCGTCTCCTGGCAGAGCACCAGCACATCGAGCGGGTCGTCGTCTTCGGCCAGCGTCTGCGGGATGAACCCGTAGTTCGCCGGATAGTAGACCGCCGAATACAGCACCCGGTCGAGCTTGATCAGCCCGCTGGTCTTGTCCAGTTCGTATTTCACGCTGGAACCGAAGGGGATCTCGATCACGGTATTGAACTCGGACGGCAACTTGCCGCCGGGGGTAACGTCGTGCCAGGGATGGATCATCTCGTCCGGTTCCGCCCTCGTGATTACCAAGGGAACTTCAAGAGGCATTGTAAATGCTAGGCAAGGAGCAAGAGGTGGCGCAAACGTGCTGCTCTGGCGGAGTCGTGTACAGAAATCTGGTGATCTTGACCCCAAACCAGAGCAGCGCGTACAGTTTTCAATTAGAGGTGGGGGTATGTCGAGCGAGACCAGCAGTTATCTGAAATTCGGAGCGGTCACGGTGGTCATTTTGCTTTCGCTGGGCTACCTCGCCTACACCGGCGTGCAGGACAGTAAGAGCTACTACGTCACCATCAAGGAATTGCAGGGCATGGGTGACGGCGCCTACTCGAAGCGCCTGCGCGTGGCCGGTAACGTGGTTCCCGGCTCGATCAAGCGTAACGGAACCCGCGTCGAGTTCCTGCTGAAAGAACAGGATCTTACGCTGCCCGTCTCCTACACCGGCACCGAGGCTCCGCCCGACACCTTCAAGGACGACTCGCAAGCCCTGGCCGATGGCAGCTTCGGACGCGACGGCGTCTTCCACGCCAAACAACTGCAGGCCAAGTGCGCCTCCAAGTACGCGCCGCAGCCGGGCCAGCCTGGAGCCACGCCCGCCGCCGAACCCGGCAAGAGCATGACCCAAAACCAGGGTTCCCCTTCCAGTGGCATGGCGAACTAGAATCGAAAGTTGAGAGTACGGACAGCAACAAATAATTCGTTCCCCTCGTGACCCTATCGCCAAAACAAGAGCTGTTTTGCTGGCTGATCGGCGGCATGGCAGTCCTAGAATTGTTTGACCACTCGCACACTTTCAATGTCATAGCTGAAACGTACTATTATGGTTTGGCGCTGCTCTTCGTAATTGTCTTCTTATTCTGGCTTAAGTTCAGGAAAAGACCGACGCGCGGGCCAAAATGGCTCAGAATTCTGGCGAATTTTATTCTCGTCATTGCGAGTGCGGCATTCGTGCTTTATCTCCTTGGCGTTATAACGTGGTACGAGTGAATTCGGCTTTGGCTACGATGCACTGAGCCGCCGGAAATTAGACTTTCTGACGATACCTGCTCACATGCCGGCGAACGGCCCCGCAGACACCGCGCCCGTCATCACCGTCTCCAGCTTAGTCAAGCAGTTCGGCCGTTTCGCGGCCCTGCGCGGCGTCAGCGCCGAGTTCTCGGGCGGCAAGCTCTATGCCGTCCTCGGCGACAATGGCGCGGGCAAAACTACGCTGCTCCGTACTCTCGCCGGACTCAACCAGCCCACCAGCGGCCAGGTCACCATCCTCGGCGCCAGCAAGTTTCACGACATCTGCCGCCAAGTCGGCTACATGGCTCATCCGTCCCTGCTCTACGACGAGATGAGCGGAATGGAGAACTTGGCGTATTTCGCCCGCCTCTACGGCATCGCCGACGGCTCGCGCTGCGCCGAGGTGATTCGCTCCGTCGGCCTCGATCCCGATCTCGCACGTCCCGTCGGCCAATATTCCCAGGGCATGCGGCAAAGAATGTCGCTGGCCCGCGCGCTGCTCAACGATCCCAAGATTCTGCTGCTCGATGAGCCTTTCTCCAACGTGGACATCCACTCCGCCACGGACATGGTCCGTCTGCTGGCGCGCACCCGCGACCAAGGCAAGACCATCTTCGTCGTCACTCACCAAGCCCAGCTACTCGCAGGCGCAGCCGACGAGTTCATCTGGATGCAGGCCGGACAGATCGTCGGCCGCACGCACGACCTGAAGCCGCCGGAGGGAACCAACTGATGCCCGCGCCCACCGCCATCACGCGCGCCACGCTCCTCAAAGACCTCCGCCTGGAGTGGCGATCGAAAGACGCTATCAACTCCATGCTGTTTTTTTCACTGCTGGTGGTCGTGGTGTTCAGTTTTTCCTTCGACCCCAGCGCCGAAGAGTCACGCCAGATCGCCGGCGGCCTCATCTGGGTGGCGTTTCTGTTCGCCGCGGTCGTGGCCCTGAACCAGACCTGGGCCCGCGAGCTGCGCAACCAGGTCCTTGACGCCTACCGCGTCTCGCCCGCCCCTGCCAATTCCCTGTTCCTGGCCAAGGCCCTCGGCAACTTCATCTTCGTCAGCGTGCTCGAAGCACTCATGACTCCGCTGTTCATCGCGTTTTATCGGTTACGGGCGATCGGTCCGGCATGGCAATTGCTCATCGTGGCCATGCTGGGAACGTGGGCGCTGGTTGTGAACGGAACATTCTTCGCGGCGATGTCCCTCCGCACCCGCAGCCGGGAAATCATGTTGCCGCTGCTGCTGTTCCCGATCTCCGTCCCCGCCATCCTCGCCATGGTGCAGGCCACGACGGCAATCCTGACGGGGGAAACGGGCGCCCGCTTCTGGATCGTGTTGCTTGTCACCTACGATCTGGTGTTTACTACCAGCTGTTTGCTTCTGTTTGAAACCGTGTTGAACGCAGAGTGAAGCTATTGAGACATTGAATCATTGAGGCATTGAATCATTGAAACCCCGTGTGCCCGAATGGTTTTCAATGATTCAATGATTCAATGCATCAATGATTCAATATGAAAAAAGCCTTCCCCATCCTCGGTATCCTGACTGCGATCCTGCTGAGTTACGCGCTTTATATGGCTCTGGTGGTTGCGCCCACCGAACAGACCATGGGCGACGTGCAGCGCATCTTCTACTACCACGTGCCCTCGGCCTGGACCGCGTTTATCCTCTTCACCATCAACTTTGTGGCCTCGATCCTGTACCTCGCGATGCGCAAGCCCGCCGCTGACATTGTGGCCTTGGTAAGCGCCGAAGTCGGCGTGGTCTTCTGCACGATCGTGCTCGTGACCGGCCCGATCTGGGCGCGCCCGGTCTGGGGCATCTGGTGGACCTGGGATATGCGCCTGACGTCGACGCTCGTCTTGTGGCTCATCTACGTGAGCTACCTCATGCTGCGCCGCTTCTCGGCCAGCGGACAGACTCCGCTCCTGGCCGCCGCTCTCGCAGTCCTCGGCGCTCTGTGCGTGCCGTTTGTGTACTTTTCCATCTGGTTCCTCCGCACCCAGCATCCGCAACCGGTCATGGGCGGCGGCGGCTCCATCGATCCCCGCATGCTGCACGTGCTGCTGATCAACTGGCTGGCCTTCTCCTGCTTTGCGTTTCTGGTGTGCTGGTCGCGCTACCGCCTGGGAAAGCTCCAGCGCGAAGTAGAACAAGCCCAGGCCCTCGAATCCCTGACGCAAGCCCCCCGGAGCATGCGATGAACGGATACCTCTTCGCCGCCTACGCCGCCGTCTGGATCATCCACATCGCGTATCTGGCGACCCTGGTCAGTCGCTACTCGCGGCTAAAACGGGAGATTGATGAGTTGAAAAAGAAGTAGTCAGGAGTCAGGAGTCAGGAGTCAGCCCTGACAATCAACGTTTTGGAGTGGACCCCGATTTTGAGACAACCAGTTAAGCCCTAAAATGCAGCGAAAGGGGAAACTGGATGAGATCTCGAAGGAAGTTCACCAGGGAGTTCAAGCTGGATGCGGTACAACGGTTGCGGGCGGGAGAGCCGGC
>JACQDD010000256.1 GCA_016201265.1 Terriglobales bacterium
GGAAGAGGCGCAGCAGAATATCGGGCAGTTTGTTTCCGCCCGGATGATTCAGTATCTCCAGACCGGGAATTCGCTGCTGAGCGTGAACCTGCCGCATTGTCATCTGGACTACGAGCCGGGATCGCACCGGCTGATGCATATCCACCATAACGTGCCGGGCATTCTGCGGGCGATCAACGACATCCTGGCGGACCAGGGGATCAACATCGAACGGCAGGTGCTGGATACGCGGGGCAATTTGGGATACGCGATCTATGACATTAATCGTCCGTGCGATGCGGAGTTGATGCGGCAGTTGCGGGCGGTGGCGCATACCATCCGGGTACGGGCGGCGGGTGTCAGTAGTCAGTAGTCAGGAGTCAGGAGTCAGAGGCGGCGCGGCGGAGGCGGTCTTGGACGGCTTCCCACTCCGGAGTGTCGGGCGGGGTATCAACGGCGATCCAGTCGCGACCGGCGCGGTCCGCCGTGTGGAGAGTGTCGTAGAAGGCGGCGGCGTAGTCGGCGGCGGAGAGCGGCATCTCGATCACTGCGAGATCAGCGCGGCTGGGCAGGTGCAGGTACTGCAGGTAGATTCCATTGCCTCGATCGGGCACTTCTCCATTGGTCACCAATAACAGGGGAGTTTGCGGGCTGTAGTGGCGGGGGTGCATGCCGGGGGCGGGATGCGCTTCGGTGGTGATTTCTGCTGCGCTGACCACCGGTCCAATTACGGCTTCCAGTTCGGGGCGCGAGATGCCGCCGGGACGGAGCAGGACAGGCTGTGGTCCGGCGAGCGAGAGCACGGTGGATTCAATGCCGACGTGGCAGGGGCCGCCGTCGAGGATGTAGTCCACGTCGCTGCCCAGGCTGCGGCGGACGTGGTCGGCGGTCGTCGGGGAAAGCTGAGTGAAGCGGTTGGCGCTGGGAGCGGCAAGGGGCACGCCGGCGGCGCGGATCAGGGCGAGAGCGATCGGGTGCGCGGGCATACGCAGGCCGACAGTGGGGAGGCCGGCGGTCACGATCGCAGGAATCGTGGGTTTCTTGTCGAGGACGAGGGTCAGGGGACCGGGCCAGAAGCGGTGAGCAAGGCGGTGAGCGGCGTCGGGCCAGGTGGTGACGAGAGACTGCGCCATTTCGATGGAGGCTACGTGAACGATGAGCGGGCTGGTCGGCGGGCGTCCTTTGACGGCATAGATGCGGGCGACGGCGTCGGGATCGAGGGCGTTGGCGCCGAGTCCGTAAACGGTTTCGGTGGGGAAGGCGACGAGACGTCCGGCGCGCAGGATGCGGGCGGCAGTTTCGATCGCGGCAGCGTCGATCTCGGGCAGAGTGTGGGTCACGGTGCGCGAGTCTATTGTCGCAGGCGAAACGCGATTGCAGAAGTCAGAGGTCAGATTGCGGAACCAGTTCCCTTTTTTCTCCGCATTTCAGGAATGCGGAGGGCGTGGTCGAATCGGAATCGAAGGGAGGAACAGAGTCCCACGGCAGAAATCAGCCGTGGGAGATCCGGATCGTGAAACCACCTTCGAACGGGGGAGGGGTGGCAGTCAGGCGGATTCGGTGGACCACCGGGCCCCAGACGGGTTTCAAAAGGGGGTCTGCGGAGGAATGACTGTCGAACGCCGGCTTCAGCGACCTGTCATAGGCGATGTGTACGTCGCCGGATAGGGCGATCTCGCCCGGCGAGACCTCGCGCGGTTCCCGAGCGGTGATGAGATTGATTTCCAGTGACTGTGCCTTTGCCAGCTTGAAGCGGTCGGTAATCTCGACTGTGTTGGACGCACGGTCGAGTCTGGCGATGCGATGCCATCGTTCCACGCCCGCTTCCGGCGGGTATGCGCGGTCGATATCAAGCGCAAACTCGGCGGCGTTGTCATCCGCGTGGTGCTGCACGTCCCGGGCTTGGAAGCGAGGGCCGTCGTTCTGCATGGTTCCATTGATGGTTGGACAGTTGTGCCAGGCGGACTGCATGGTCCAGATCTCATAACGCCGGTCGGAAAAAGTCTTGTCGGTGTAGGTTTCAACTCCAATATCAATGAGCACCGGCTCGCCATTGAAATAGACGATGAAGTTGCCGACGTCGTTGTGGTTGTGGCTTTCTCCGTTATGGCCGGCCTGCGCGGCGAGATAGAAACCATCCGTCGATCCCTCCCGTATCCGGGCGGCGAACACGCCGACGCCGGGCAGGAATACATCGCGCAGCAAGGGCGGCTTCGCGCTGGTCGATGCCTTGCGAAGGGGCTCCAGGTGGAAAAGCTCATCGAGCCAGCGGCCGAGCGAATCCGCCTCGACCGGTGGGTTACCGTGTTGCGCGGCGACCCACGCGCCGAGCGCGGCCATTTTCTCGTCTCCGATGCGAAGCCCATAGCGCCACACCAGGCTCCCGTCCGGAACGATCTTGGCCGACGCATCCGCGAAGTTCGTGTACCAGTCGCCGGCCACGTGCATCCGGTAGATGTAGCGGCCAATTTCTTTTACCAGCGGGTTCGAGTAGAAGTCGAGTTTTCCTGCCGTGGCCGAATGCAGCAGCTCCAGGCAATCGAACAAGGACGCGCCGGCTCGGTCCCAATAGCGGGGTCCTTCTTCGCAGCCGCCGTCATCGTGGTAGTAGTCGAGGAAACGATCAAGGCTGTCGAGGATCTTGTCGACGGCAGCGGCGCGCCGCTGAGGGTCGCTCTCCATCAACAGGGCGCAGGTGAGCCAGTTGGAATTGATCCAGGGGTTCCAGTTGTTCACAACGCGCTCCGCCGGCGAACCCAGGGCCATCCACCAGAAGTCAGTGCGCGACCAGCAAGGGTCCAAAAGCCGGCGCTTCACTTCCCGATGCAGCCGGGGCAGGAGAAGGGGCGAGAGGGGTTCAAGCCTTGAGCCGAGGAGGTATTTCGTCCATGCGAGGGTGTTGGCGGTCTCCGCGGCGAAGAGATCGACGATAGGTTCGTCGACGTCCGGCAGCCCCACACCGCTCCGCTGCATACCGAGATGGGCGGGCACTCCCCAGAAGGATTCTTCGCAGATCAGCCAGAGACCGTCCAGAATATCGTCGAGAAAGCGGCCTTTATCTTCCATGCATTCGGCGATGACGGACCGGCGGAGGCGAGCGCGCCGGCCGAAGTGGAGTTGTTCGAATCTGGAGCGGTTGCCGTTGCGCTGGAAGTCTAGAAAGGCGCTGGCGGACAGGGAGGGCCATGGATCGTCGGCCTGGCGCGCCGCGCCGTTGATAATCGCGTCCCGCGCATCGGCAGGCAGGCGTTCCCATGGTTCCCTCTCCGAGGCAGGGGGGAAGGGCTTCCAGGATGAAACTGGCAGGAGCAGGCCGGCGAGCCTTTCCGCGCCGTCGATCCCCGAGAGAATGCGCCTCGGCGCCACTCCCGCGGCCTCCTCCCCGACGCTCCGAGCAAGCGCAAGGCACACGGCTGACGCGCAAAAGGCACGGCGGGAGATTCTCGACATAGCCCTACTCCTGACCTGGGATTACCATACCTGGGATTTCCATTTTGCCTTCCAGGTGGCCGGCCAGTCTACACCCACGATTAAAGCTTACGGGCTAGTTCGGGATCGAGAGCGTTGGCGCCGAGACCATAGACGGTTTCGGTGGGGAAGGCGACGAGGCGTCCGGCGCGCAGGATGCGGGCGGCAGTTTCGATCGCGCCAGCGTCGATTTCGGGCAGGGTGTGGGTCACGGTGCGCGAGTCTATTGTCGCAGGGGATGGCAAGAGTCAGAAGTCAGATTGCAGAACGATTGCAGATTGCAGAGGTCAGATTGCAGAAGTGAGACCTTAAGCCGCAGAAGGTAGCGGCCAGGTGGAGCGGGCGAGAACGCCCACCCCACACTGGAGAGCGCGTCAAGAACCAAAGGCGGCGGACAAGAGTGTCCGCCCCACAGGGAAACTTACTTTTTCTTTTCTTCCTCTTCGACGCGGAGGTTGTTGGTGACGGAGAAGACGCCGGAAACGCCGTTGGCCTGCATGCCGGCGATCTGCTTGTCCATCTGACGGGCGACGACGCCTTCGAGTGCGATATGTCCCTTGTTCACGATGATGTGAATGGGCGGTACGGCGCGGAGCTGGTACTGGCTGAGAACGCTTTGGCCGTAGATGGCGCGATAGGCGGCGCGGCGGATGCGGTCGTCATTGGGCGAGGTGGGCAGGGCTTCAATGTTGTTGACGACCTTCTCCACGCCTTCAATTCGTTTCACAACGTTCTCGGCGTCGGACTTGAGGACCGGGCGCGAAACCTGGCCGAGGAGCGTTACGGTGCCGTCGGGATCGACCTTGTAAGCCAGGTTGTCGAAGACGCCGTAGAAGGGCAGCATGACGAGCTCGTGGCGCACTTCTTTGACGATGCGATCGATGCCCTTCTGGCTGAGGGCCTGGCGACCCTCCTGAGCAGTTGCGGAAAAAGTCAGCGCAGAAGCAAGAACAGCGAACAAGAGTTGTTTTTTCACGGTCGTAACCTCGGAAAGTCTTCGTTGTATGGCGGAAACGCCAAATTCAATCCAGTATTCAAGACGCGAACAGCAAGCGGAAAGTTGCTTTTTTTCACTGCCGGGATCGACGCATGGCACTGCTTCACTGCCGGTTTGCGGCGAAACAATCGTGAACCAAGCTCTGCCCGAAGCGGATGACGACTTCGGGTGGAACGTCTTTCTCGTCGATTTGTTGAAAACGAAATTCAATCGTCCGGTCGGAATTGACCGTTCCCAGCAAATATCCGTAAACGTTGGTTTTGGCGGCTTTCGCGTCTCCGGCGGCGGGCGGCAGAGCACGGCGGACGGCGCCGGCCGTGCCGACGATCCATCCCGGTAGCACGCCTCCGTTGGAGCGCCAGTATTCGGTGTTGTAAACGCCGTCCATGAAAAAGTGGGAGTGGCTGGCGAGAACGTACACGTTCTTGTGAGCGTTGTTCTGCGCGCCCAGCAACTGTGAGTAAACACGGCGGCCGCTCGTCTCGCCCTGCGCACTTTCACTCATGCTGTGGCCCTTGCTGATGCTGTCGGGCAGGGACTCGTGCATTCCAACCACAATCGTGTGGATCGAAGGATCGCCGGTGTCGGCCTTCAGCACGCTTTCGAACCAGGCCATCTGATCCTTGTCGAATTGATCGGGGGAAGCGTTATCGAGATTGATGAAGTCCACGCCACCGCGCTGCCAGTGGTAATAGGTGCGCAAGCGGTGATCTTTCGGATTGTCCTTCAGGCGCTGCTGTTGCAGTTCGGGGGTATCGAGCCAGTCGGCAAACTGAACGACGAATTCCGTTCGAGTCTTGGGCGGGATGGTTTCGTGGTTGCCGATACCAAGAAAGAAAGGCATGTTGCCGAATGGGGAAATCTGGTTTTCGATGAAGTCGTCCCAGGCGCGGTTTTCGTAGTCGATGATGCGCAGCGGCGCTCCCCCGGCGGTGGCGAGTTGCTTGAAGTCCTGGTCGAAGTCGTAGATGGCGCGCAGGTCGCCGAGATGCCAGTAGAAAGCGGCTTCGTTGTGCTGTACTCCGGCGGCGATGGCAGGCATGACTACGTCTCCGCAATTGCGGGAGTCGCCGGAGACGGCGAAGTTCCAGGGTTGCTGGGCTTGGGCGGTCAGGCTGAGCGCGGTGCAGAGCAGCAGGGCGAGTGCGAACTGGCGGAACATCTCGCAATCATAACGCTTTCGTAGAGCAATTTCCGCCCGTGCGTTCTGGCGTTGCACTTTCAGCGCTCTGTTTGCAACGGCGGCGGACAAGAGTGTCCGCCCCACACATACTCAGGCCGTTTTCGTTCTACGGCGTTCGCGGAAGCCTTCGATCAGCAGGTAGAGCACCGGGATGAAGAACAGGTTGAGGATGGTGCTCATGATCATGCCGCCGAAAACGGTGGTGCCGACGGAGTGGCGTCCGTTTTCGCCGGCGCCGCTGGCAATGACCAGAGGCACGACACCTAAGATGAAGGCAAACGAGGTCATGAGAATGGGACGGAGACGAATGCGGGCGGCTTCGACGGCGGCATCAACGATGGTCATGCCACGCTCACGCAACTGCTCCGCGAATTCGACGATCAGAATGGCGTTCTTGGAGGCGAGGCCGACGAGCATGACGAGTCCGACCTGGCAATAGACGTCGTTCTGCTGTCCGCGGAGCCATTGCGCCGAAAGCGCACCGAGAATCGCCATGGGCACAGCCAGCAGGATGATGAACGGGAGCACAAAACTCTCGTACTGTGCCGAGAGTGTGAGATAGACAACCAGCGTTCCCAAGCCGAAGAGGATGAGCGTGGTGGTGCCGGACTGCAACTCTTCCAGTGATATTCCCGACCATTCATAGGTGAAGCCCTGGGGCAGGACTTTGGCGGAGAGTTGCTCCACGGCGTTGATGGCCTGGCCGGAACTGAAGCCGGGAGCGGCGGCCCCGCTGAGTTCGGTGGAGCGAAACAAGTTGTAATGGCTGATGACCTGGGGCGCCGCGGTCTGGCCGATCGCAACCAGGTTTTCGAGCGGGATCATAGCGCCGGATTCGGAGCGGACGTAGTACTCCTTGATGTCCTGGGGATGGGAGCGAAACTCTTTTTCCGCCTGCACGTACACACGGTAGGAGCGGTTGTTGAAATCGAAATCGTTGATGTAAGCCGATCCCATGTACACGCTGAGAGTCTCGGTGATCTGGCTGAGCGAGACGTGCAGGCTCTTGGCCTTCTCGCGGTCAATGGTGACGACAAACTGCGGGTCGTTGGCGGTATAAGAGGTGAACAGGCCGGCGAGATCTTTGCGCGAATTGCCTTCGCGGATCAGGTTCTGGGTCGCTTTGTCGAGTTCCTGCAGGGTGTGGCTGCCCTGGTCCTGCACTTCAAACTGGAAGCCTCCGAAAGTTCCCAAGCCCTGTACCGCCGGCGGTTCGAAGGGAATAACGATGGCGCCGGTAATTCCGAACAAGGGGCCGCGCATGCGATTGATGATCGCAGACGCTGAGTGTTCCTTGCCCTGGCGCTGGGCATAGGGCTTGAGGGAAAGAAAGACGATGCCGCGGTTGGGGGCGCTGCCGCCGAAGCTGAAACCGGAGACGGCAAACGTGCCTTGGATTTCGGGGAAGTTCTTGGTGATGGCAGTGACCTGATCGCCGATTTTCTTGGTGTATTCCAGAGACGCGCCGGACGGAGCCTGGATGATGACCATGGCCCAACCTTGGTCCTCGTTGGGAACAAAACCTTTGGGCACACGCTGGAAAACGAAGTAGGCGAGGCCGAGTCCGATGAAGAACAGCACCAACGCGACGGCTTCATAGTGCAGGAAGGCGCGCAGGGCGCGGACGTAGCCCCGAGTGACAGCGGCGATGACGCGATCCACGCCCTGGAAAAACCAGTTCTTCTTGCCGTGCGAGCGGCCCAGCAACAGCGCGGAGAGCGAAGGAGTGAGGGTCAGAGCGTTGAAGGCCGAGATGGTAATAGAGAAAGCGATGGTCAGCGCGAACTGGCGGAAGAGGATGCCGGTGGTGCCGGGGAAGAAGGCGACCGGGACGAACACGGCCACCAGCACAAGCGAGGTGGCGATCACGGCACCGGTGACTTCCTTCATGGCGTCGGAAGAAGCCTTGGTGGGATCTTTTTCGCCTTCCTGCAAGTGGCGCTCGATGTTCTCGATGACTACGATGGCGTCGTCAACGACCAGCCCGGTAGCGAGGGTGATGCCGAACAGGGTCAGGGTGTTAATGGAGAAGCCGAGCAGCTTGACGAAGGCGAAGGTGCCGATGAGCGAGACTGGGATCGTCACCGAGGGAATGATGGTGGAGCGCCAGTCCTCGAGAAAGATGAAGATCACGAGAACGACGAGGACGATGGCGGCACCGAGGGTTCCGACCACGTCGCGAATCGATTCGCTGACGGCATCAGTGGTGTCGAAGGCGAGTTCATACTTCATGCCGGGCGGGAAACGCTTGGCAAGGCGGGCGAGTTCGGCGATACAGCGGCGGTCGACGTCGAGGGCGTTGGCCGTCGAGAGCTGTGTGATGCCGAGACCAACGGCTTCCCGGCCGTTGTAATCGAGGTTGGAACCGTAGCTCTCGGCGCCGAGTTCGGCGTGGCCGACGTCGCGCAGGCGGACGAGGGTGCCATCGCTGTTGCTCTTCAGGATGATGTTGTCGAACTGTGCAGGCTCGGAGAGGCGGCCGATGGCGCGGACGCTGATCTGAAATTGCTGGCCGGGAATGGAAGGCTGGGAACCGACCTGGCCGGCGGCCACTTCGACGTTCTGTTCGGCCAGGGCGTTGACCACGTCGGGCGCGGTCAGACTGCGGCTGGCCATGCGCACCGGATCGAGCCAGAGACGCATGGAATACTTGCGCTCTCCGAAGATAAAGACTTCGGCCACTCCGGGCACGCGCTTGAGATTGTCGCGCACGTACACGTCGAGATAGTTGCTCATGAAGAGCGTGGAGTAGCGGTTGTCCGGAGAGAACACGGCGGCACCGAAGACGAAATTCTGCGAACTCTTCTGGACGGTGACGCCGACCTGCTTGACGGCGTTGGGCAGGCGTCCCAGGGCGGTGTTGACCCGGTTCTGGATGTCCACCGAGGCAAGGTCGGGTTCGCGATTGAGATCGAAGGTGGCGGTGATCTGACTGACGCCGTCGTTGCTGCTGGAAGAGGTGATGTACTTCATCCCCTCGGCGCCGTTGATCTGCTGCTCGAGCGGCGTGGTCACGGCGGATTCGACGGTTTGGGCGCTGGCACCGGTGTAGAAACTGCTCACGCTCACTTGCGGGGGCGCGAGATCCGGGAACTGCGCGATCGGCAGCGTGGGAATGACGGTCGCGCCCGCCAGAATGATGAGCAGCGCGCAGACGGTCGAAAAAACCGGGCGATGGATGAAGAAGTCAACCATAAAGACAGTAGCTCGGAGTTCGTAGTTCGGAGTTCGCAACTCGGAGCCCGCCCATGGTCTCGGCGAACTCCGAACTACGACCTACGAACTACTGGTTTCCTGTGGAATTACAGGGATGCCGTCGATCAAGAATTGCGTGCCGGTGACGACGACTTTGTCACCGGGCTTGATTCCCTCAAGTACGACATAGTCATTGCCTATGATTTGGCCCACCTGCAACGGTTTCTGGTGGACGACGTATCCGCCCTTGGAATCGGACTCGGCCACAAACGCGAAGTACAAGCCGCCGATGCGCGAGACGGCCACCACCGGCACGACCGGCTTCTGCTGGCTGCCCCAGACAACGCGGGCGCGAATGAACTGCGCGTTGCGCAGCGCGTCGTTGTTATTCGGGATCTGAGCCTTGACCAGCACCGTCTGGGTGGCATTGTCCACTTGGGGCGAGACGAAAGTCACGCGGCTGGAGGTGAGGACCTTCCCTGAGGCGTCCACGATTTCGAGCGGAAGATTCATCTTCAACTGCGCGCTCTTCTCGACCGGAATATAGATGTAGGCTTCGAGGGATCCGGGGCGGTCCACGGTGGTGAGCATAGTGGTGGTCTGAACACGGTCGCCGACGCGCACCGGCACGTCGCCCACGATGCCAGCGCGGGGAGCGACGACCTGGTAGTAGTGCAACTGCACCTGCTGCTCGCGCACCTGGGCCTCCAGGGCTTGCAGTTGCGACTGGGCGGCATCGAGCGCTGCGCGTGCCTGGTCGAGTTCCTGTCGGCTGACGACGCCGGCATTGGCCAGGCCGCTGATGCGGTCGTAATTCTGCTGCGCCCATTTCACCTGGGCAAGCTGGGCGGCGTGAGCGTCCTCCTGACTTTTGACTGTCGCCTGCTGCTTGGAAGGATCTATCTGGAGGAGCGGCGCGCCGGCGGCGACGCGATCGCCGGAATGCACGAAGATCTGCGTGATGATGCCTTCCACCTGCGGCATGACAACGGCGGAGTCGCGCGACTTCAGAGTGGCGACGTATTCGGTGGCATCGTCCACTTTCTCAGGCCGGGCGGTCTTCACCTGCACCGGCATGGCTTGCGGGCCGCCGGCCTGGGCGCCTTTGTTGGGGCTACAGGCAGTGGTGAAGAGCAGGAGCGCGCTCAGGAATAGAGCGGGAACAAGGACGAAAGAAGATCCGGCACGGGATTGACGCATATCATCTGTCTCTTATGAGAAAAACGACCACTGGGGCCCGAATTCATCCAAACGACCTACGCGGCCCTGAAGGGCCGCTCTTCCACGTTGACGCAACATTCCTGCGATTTTCCGCAACCCGTAAGAGCGCTGGGCTAAGCTGGTCCGGCCCTCCGGGGCTGCGTTGCGAGGGCCTCCGAGAAACGCTGGAACTACCCTCGCAATACTAGAACATTAATAGATTCATGGTAAGGGCCGAGGGCTCCGAAGAATTTGCAGGTCTGCTAGATTGTTTTGTTATGAAACCCAGCCGCAGCTTTGCCAGCGACAACAACGCGGTGGTGCATCCGGAGGTGATGGAGGCGATCGGGCGCGCCAACCAGGGGCACGTCGTCGGGTATGGAGACGATCCGTACACGGAATCGGCGGTGCGGAAATTCCGCGAGCATCTCGGCAGTGACGTGGAAGTCTTCTTCGTTTTCAACGGCACCGCCGCAAACGTGTTAAGCCTGCAGGCGCTGACCCGGCCATTCCACGCCGTTCTCTGTTCGGAGATGTCCCACATTTATACCGATGAGTGCGGGGCGCCGGAAAGGTTCACGGGCTGCAAGCTGATTCCTCTGCCAGCGCCCTTGGGGAAACTGACGTTAGAGACCGTGACGCACGCCTATCATGGGATTGGCGATCAGCATCATGTGCAGCCGAAAGTGATTTCGATCACGCAGTCCACGGAGATGGGAACGGTGTATGAGCCGGCGGAGATCAAAGCGCTGGCCCAGTTTGCGCATGAGAGAGACATGTTCCTGCACATGGATGGCGCCCGCATCTCCAACGCCGCCGCCGCGCAGGGCCTGACGTTGCGGCAGGCGACGCGCGACCTGGGACTGGACGTGGTCTCATTCGGCGGAACCAAGAACGGCCTGATGGGCGTGGAGGCGGTGGTGTTCTTCCGTCCGGACCTCCACCCCAGCGGGCCAAAACCGGGCCCGCCGGGGGCCCCGGAACTGGCGCGGGACTTCCTGTTTACGCGCAAACAGGGGATGCAATTGGCCTCGAAGATGCGGTTTCTGGCGGTGCAGATGGAGGCCTTGCTGACGAACGATTTGTGGCGGCGCAACGCCGAGCATGCTAACCGGATGGCGCGACTGCTGGAGGAGGAGATCAAGAAGATCCCGCAGGTGAAGATCGTGTATGCGGTGCAAGCAAATGCAGTGTTCGCTCAGATTCCGCGGCCGGCGATCAAGAAAATCCAGGAGCGGTACTTCTTCTACCCATGGATCGAAGAGGAGTCGGTAGTGCGCTGGATGTGTTCATTCGACACGACGGAAGAGGATGTGCGGCAGTTTGTGGCATGTGTGAAGGAGACGGTGGAAGCGGGGTAGGGCAACATGGAGCGGGAGCGATTCGTCAGGCTGGTGGAACAGGTTCTGGACTCGCTGCCAGAACGGTTCCGCGAGCGCATCCACAATCTGGCGGTTTTGGTCGAAGATCGGCCTCCAAAGAGCGTGGCGCGGAAGCGGCCCGGAGACCGACGAACGGGCCTGGTGTTAGGGGTTTTCCAGGGTGTGCCCGCAACTCAGAGGAGCGTGTTTGATCTTTCCCATGGGCCGGATCGCATTGTGCTTTATCAGAAGAATATCGAGGCGGTATGTTCGAGCGACGCGGAAATCCGGCATGAGGTGCGCCAGACGGTGCTACACGAACTGGGGCACTATTTTGGGATGGATGAAGAGCAATTGAAAGACGTGTAGCGGACGGAAGTGCGATCCCGTCCGTATACCTTGGCTGTCAAAGTAACGTGTTTAATTTCATTGCGATGCCTTCCGTTGGCGTGCCCTCTGATCTGCCCGGCCGACAAAGCGCCGAACGCAAAAAGAATGAAAGTTCTTCCCAGTTGAGGAGGCCTGCCGTCGTAATCTGCTGCCTTCTTTTTCCCGCCGGCCTCTGATTACCGTGGTAACTGTCCGGTCGCCGCCTTTCACGCAGATAATGAGTGTTCCCCCCAATGTGGCATTGCAAATCGCCGATGTGCGATTGCATGGCACCAGCACCGGCCTGAGAGCGGAGGATGTCGACAGCAGCACGAATGTCGGAGGGCGACCAGCACAAGATTTCAGAGGCGTTGTTGCTTCTGGACCAGGGTGTGCTGGAGATGATCATGGCGCAGCGGCCGCTGGCGCGCGTGCTGGAGTCTCTGTGCCTGAAAATCGAGGAAAGATCGCCGGGTCTGATCTGCTCCGTGCTTCTGCTCGACGCGGATGGTACAACTCTGCGCGACGGGGCTGCACCGAGCCTTCCGGCCAGCTATCGTCAGGCCATGATAAACGGGGTTAGGATCGGCCCCACAGCGGGGTCGTGCGGCACCGCCGCCTACCGGCAGCAGCCGGTGGTGGTGGTGGACATCGAGAATGATCTTTTGTGGGCGGACTACAAGCATCTGGCCCTGGCGCATGGGCTGCGGGCCTGCTGGTCGATGCCGATTTCCGCGCAGAATGGCGCGGTACTGGGGACCTTTGCCTGCTACTACCGAGAGCCGCGCTCGCCGGATGCTTACCACCTCCAACTGATCGACCGGGCCACTCATCTGGCCGGCATTGCGCTCGAGCATCACCGGGCGAAAAGCGAGCTGCGCGCAGCCGAAACTCGCTACCGGACGCTGGTGGAGCGGCTGCCGGCGATCACCTATATTGCGGAAGTCGGAGCCGCGGGACGCTGGCAGTTCGTGAGCCCGCAAATCGAATCCATGCTCGGGTTTTCTGCGGAAGAGTGGATGGCGGACCCTGGCCTTTGGGGAAGCCGGATTCATAAGGAAGATCGCGAAGTTGCTTTAGCCGCGGAAAAACGCTTGGAGAAACCCGGAGAGTTGTACAAGGCCGAGTACCGCATGCACGCGCGGGACGGGAAAATCGTATGGTTTCGGGATGAAGCCACGCTTCTGGAAGGCGCTCCCGGCGCAAAATCCCTGATGCAGGGCGTGCTGTATGACATCACGGAATACAAGCGTCTGGAGGAGCAGTTGCGCCAGGCGCAGAAAATGGAGGCCGTCGGCCAGCTCGCCGGCGGCGTCGCTCACGACTTCAACAACCTCCTGATGGTGATTGAAGCGCACATTGACCGCATTCGCGACGGGCTCTTGCCCGATGACCCCTTGTCCGCGGATGCGGCCGAAGTTCACAACGCGATCCAGCGTGCCGCCTCGCTTACCAGCCAACTGCTGGCCTTCAGCCGAAAGCAACTGCTCCAGCCGAAGGTGCTGGACATTTCTTCGGTCCTGAACGGAGCGGCGCGGATGCTGGCTCGATTGTTGGCGGAGAACATTGAACTGAAAATTGAAATCGAGCCGGGCCTAGCCAGAGTAAAGGTAGACCAGGGCCAGCTCGAACAGGCGCTTCTCAATCTCGCCGTCAATGCGCGGGACGCGATGCCGGAAGGTGGAACCCTCACCATCCAGGCCCAGGGCATTCAATTCGACGAGGGCCAAGCCTGGCGGCACTGCTCGGTTCAGCCGGGCGCTTATGTAATGCTGGCGGTCAGCGATACCGGCAGCGGTATGGACACCGAGACGCAAGCACGCATCTTCGAGCCCTTCTTCACCACCAAAGGCCCGGGGAAAGGCACCGGATTGGGCTTGCCGATGGTGTATGGGGTCATCAAGCAGAGCGGCGGGGCGATTTCCGTTTACAGTGAACCGGGCAAGGGTACCACCTTCAAGATCTTTCTTCCGCAATGCGACGCCGAGGCTTCTCCCGATTCCAAAGAGCAACCGCCGCAGACCGAAGTCAACGGCAGCGAAACCATTCTGCTGGTCGAGGATCAGGTGGCGATTCGCGAGGTGGCGAGCGTTTATCTAATGGGTCTGGGTTACAACGTCCTGGCGGCGCCCGATGGCGAGGCGGCCCTAAGAATCGCGGAGACTCAGCAAAAGCGAATTGACCTGGTGGTTACGGATATCGTGATGCCAAACATGGGCGGACGCGAACTGGCCACCCACATCACGCGGCTTCATCCGCAAGCGAAAGTGCTGTTCATGTCGGGGTATCCCGACTTTGCGGTGCGCCACTCGGAGGGCTTGAGCGAGCATGCCGAGGTCCTGCAAAAGCCATTCTCACTCAAGAGCTTGGCCGGTAAGGCGCGATCGTTGCTGGACAACTGCCCCGTGGTTGAGCCGTGATCCAGGCGGGAATTCCCGCATTTTCATTGAACAATCTTGTGGCGGCTGACTCGGACCCACACAACCGGATTGCGCGCCGGGATCTCGGTTCAACCGGGATCATGCCGGAGCCCTCCGCTCTGCCACTGCGGAACGCTCGGAAACCGGTCACCAGCCCAGGTCGGACGCTTTGCGATCCGGGTCTTGGCAGGAGAAGCAGTTCCGCTTCCGGTATGACATGACGGTGAAGCCGATGCAGATCACCATCGGGGGGAAGATCAGAACGAGGATTCCGCTGCGCAGGGCTTGCACCAGACGGGAGCCGGCAGAAGCGGCTTGGGTGTAGCAAAGCGAGCATCCCTGTCCAAAGGCCGGCAACGAGACTGCGGCCAGAAGAACCAGCAGGCACGCCGCCCTGGTCAAAACCGGAATGGTGAGTCTTGGCTTCATCACTCTCCAGATCAGTGCGGACGCATGTGCAGCAGCCGGAAGCTGTCGGACCAGATCATGTTCAGCATAAAAAGGACGAAGATGGTGTAGGGGATAAGGGCGAGGACCAGGCTGGGCCGTTCCTGGCCGAGGTGCATAAAGTACAACACCGCAAGCGAGCCTTGCAGCACTCCGATCATCATCATGAGCACGAGCGAGGGGCCCATCTCGAAAGCAAAGACGACCTGAAATACGGCCTGCGCGAGAATGACCACATAGACCACGTAGGTCGCGGCCATGCCATTGGATTTTTCGGCTGCATTCATGGGAACTGGTTCCTCCACCTGCCTAGCGTTTCATGTTCATGAGATAAACGAGCGGCACGACAAACATCCAGACGAGGTCCACGAAGTGCCAGTAGAGCGAGAGGACCTCGATGTGTTTCGCGCTGTAGCGGCCTGCTTTGTAAATGAGCCCCACCGCGATGAGGGCAATTACGCCGCCGATGACGTGCGCCATGTGCAGGCCGGTGATGGAGAAAAAGGTGGCTCCGAACATGGGTGCTCCCCAGGGATTCTGAAACGTCCGGACGCCCTTGCCGATGAGGTCCATCCATTCGCGTAAATGCAACGCGGTAAACATGACGCCGAGAACGGCGGTGAGTATGGTCCAGCGAAAGGCGCGGGCACGATCCTCGTCTTGGGCAGCCTTCACTGCAATCAAAACCGTGAGGCTGCTGGTGACCAGGATGAAGGTCATGAGCAGGGTGTTCCAGATGCTGGGACCTTCGAAGGGCGTGGGCCAGTCGGGGCTGGCGTTGCGCACATAGCCGTAGGCGAAGAGGATGGCTCCGAAAGTGACGGCGTCGGAGATGATGAAAAGCCACATCACCAGCTTGCTGGATGGTATGGCAAAGGGCCTCTCTTCCATGACGCCCGGGGCGTGGGGATCGACGGCCAGATTCGCTTGACTCACGGCGCCTCCTGTTAATCGCCTACAGCTTCAGCCAAACAACGCACAACAAGTAAACCCAGAGAATTCCCATGAAATGCCAGTAGTACGAGGTCGCGTCCATGGTGCTTTTGCGCAAGATGGGAACGGCGGGAGCCAACCGGCGGATTACCCGCGCCAGGCCGCCCAGGCCGCCCAGGACGTGAATCGCATGCACGGCGGTAAGTAGGTAGAAAAATGAACAGTTGGGATTGGTCGCAAGATAGAGACCTTCCGACCGCAGTTGCAGCCAGGCCGCGTATTGGCCGGCGACGAACACCAACCCCATGCCGAGGGTTGCGGTGAGCCATCCCATGGCTTGGGCGCGAGTTGCACCCTGACCGCGGATGAAGCTCGCCACTTTCTTGCGCGCGACTTCCAGCGTCAAACTGCTGAGGATCAGGATGGCAGTGTTGAAGAAGAGGATTCGGGGGACGACAATGTGCTGCCAGTCGTTGCCCGAACCCTGGCGCACGATGATCGCGCTGGTAAAGGCGGCGAAGGACATGGCAATCGCCGCCAGACCCACCCAGATGCCTGTTCGGGCCGGTTCCGGTGGACGGTCCGTTACGCCGGTGGGCGGTTTTTGCTCGATCTTCGGTGGCTCGTGAACGGTGGTGGCCATGTTGCTTGTGTGCCTCTTTACCCCTCGCGCGTATTACCTCAGCGGCTAACGCCGCGCTCTTATGACTGCTAACGGCACGGCTGAAGCCGTGCCCTCCCGCTCATGAGCGCACAGGTACTTTCTCCGGGGAGTTCTGCATGATGAAATCTCCGCTCGCGCCTTCCACTCCGTATTGATACGGATCGTGGTAGACGACCGGGTGCTTGCCGCCGAAGTTGTTCCACGGCGGAGGAGAGGGGACCGTCCACTCCAGCGAAGTCGCGTTCCACGGGTTGTCGGGGGCAGGCGCGCCTTTGAAACGGCTGTAGAGCAGGTTAATCAGGAAAATGAACTGCACTGCTCCGGTGCAAAGCGCGGCGATGGTGATGAACTTGTGCACCGGAATCAAGGGCTGCGCGTAGTCGTACACGAACGACGAAGTGCGGCGGACATTGCCCGCCAGTCCCAGGTAATGAAAGGGCATGAAGATGCAGTAGGCGCCGACGAAGGTGAACCAGAAGTGGATCTTGCCGAGGGTTTCGTTCATCATGCGGCCGCTCATCTTCGGGAACCAGAAGTAGGTGGCGGCGAAAATGCCGAAGATGGCGGCTACCCCCATCACCAGGTGGAAGTGGCCGACCACGAAATAGGTGGCGTGCAGATAGATGTCGATCGAAGGCTGGGCCAGGAAAAAGCCGCTGACGCCGCCGCTCACGAACATGGAAATGAACCCGAGGGAGAACAGAGACGCGGTGGTGATCTGAAGTCGGGAGCCGTACAGGCTACCCAGCCAGATGAGGGTCAGCACGGTGGCCGGGATGGTGATCACCAGCGTCGGGAAAGAGAACACCAACGCAGAGAAAGGATTCATGCCGCTGACGAACATGTGGTGTCCCCAGACCATGTAGCTGAGAAAGCCGATGGCCATCATAGAGCCGATGACCACTTTGTGGCTGAGCAGAGGACGCCGCATGCTGTTGATCAGAATGTGGGAAACGATGCCCATCGCGGGCAGAATGGCGATGTAAACCTCGGGATGGCCAAAGAACCAGAACAGGTGCTGCCAGAGGAGCGGCGAACCTCCGGAGTGCGGCTGCAAGCGGTCGCTGATGACCAGGCCAGCCGGAATGAAGAAGCTGGTTCCGGCGATGCGATCGAGAACCAGCAGCAGGCAGGCGGGCAGCAGCACGGCGAACGCCAGGAGCGCGATGCAGGAGGTGATGAACCAGGCCCAGGTCGAGACCGGCATGCGCATCAGGGTCATGCCTTTGGCGCGCAGATCGAGCGTGGTGGAAATGAAGTTCAGCGACCCGAGCAGCGAAGCGATACAAAAAATTGCGATGGAAAGCCCCCACAAGGTCTGGCCCAAGCCCTGACCCGGTCCGGCGTCGGAGCCCACAGCGCTGAGCGGAGCATAGGCAGTCCAGCCGGAGATGGGCGGTCCGTCGGGGACGAAGAATGCGGCCATCAGAACCACGAAAGCCGCAAACGTGGTCCAGAACGACATCATGTTGAAGCGGGGAAAGGCCATGTCTTCGGCGCCAATCTGAATGGGCAGGAAATAGTTGCCGAAGGCGGCAAAGGGCGCGTTGGTGAGCACGAAGAAGACCATCAGCGTGCCGTGCATGGTGAGCAGCGACAGGTAGTACTCGGGCGTCATGACGCCAGCGGGCGCTCCCACCTTGGAAAGCCACTGCAAACCCGGAAGGGCTGCGTTCGGCCAGACCAGGTGGAAGCGCATCAGCCATGACAGGATCATCCCAATAAAGACGGCGACGATGGCCAGAGCGAAGTATTGCTTGCCGATCACTTTGTGATCGACGCTGAACACATGCTTGCGCAGAAAACTAGTGGGAGGACCGTGATGCGCGATCGCTGCTTCCTGGGACATTTGGTTGCCTCGACAGCAAGGTCTGAATTCTTATTGACCGGCTCTTTCTTTCAGCCACTTCTCAAACTCTTCCTGGAACAGCACCGACAGGTACGCTTTCATGTTGTAGTGCCCGAGACCGCAGAGCTGGGTGCAGACGATCTCGTAGCGGCCCGGCTTGGTAGCGGTGAAATGCACCGCCAAGTCGAGACCGGGAACGAAATCCTGCTGAATGCGCAACTCGCGGACATAGAACGAGTGTCCGACGTCCTTGGAGTGCAGCATCAGGTTGATCTGGCGGTTGGCGGGAATGGCAAGCTCCGCGGCAACGATATCGTCGCGGGAATCCACGTCGTTCTCGGGATCGAGGCCGAAGAAATTCTGGTTGCCTTCGTCAATCTTGTCGGGATGCATGCCGCCGAATTTGCCGTCGGCGCCGGGATAGCGGAAGTAGAAGGCAAACTGCCCGGCCTGCGCCTGAATGGTCATGGCGTCTTTGTCGGGTGGAGCGAAGTAGACGTTGGCCCAGGCTTTTTGCCCGATAACCCCGAGAGCAAGAATTTCCGATCCAACAAGGACCAGAGCGGCGATGACTAAGCCCTTGGCACCACCGGGGAAAGTTTTGAGCTTGTCCTGTTTTTGGCGGCCTGCGTACTGCCAGATGAAGAGCGCCAGAAGCAATTGCGCGGCCAGAAACGAGAAGCCCGCTTCGAGCATGGTCTCGTCCATCTGCTTGTCGATCGCGTAACCGTGGGTGGAGATGTCTTCCGGCGGCGGCCAGGTGTGCATGACGATCGGCACGGCAGAAACGATCGCGACGATGACAAGTGTGACTGCGAGAATTTTGCCCATCGATGACCTCCGCTCTTACGGCTTCACTTCGAACATGGCAGCGAAAGCGAGCCCCCGCCGCCAGCGTCCGTCAATACGCCTTCGCTTTGAAAGTGAAGGTCACGTCCTTGGTTTCGTTCCCCGTAATCGTGACATCGGAGGTTTGCGTGCCGTAGTCTTCATGCCACGCAGTGATGGTGTACTTGCCCGGAGGCAGGTTGGGCAGCTTGAAGCCGCCGTCGTCTTTGCTGACGTCGTAGTGCGAGGTCTTGAGAACCGCGAAGTAGCCGCGCATCCAGGGATGGACGTTGCACTTGACGGTGATGAATTCTTCCTTGTCGTATTTTTCCGAAATGGGCGGTGTGCCCGGCGGCTGGGACTTGTTCCACTCGCGGTTGGTTTTCGCCAGCGGGTGGATGTTGTGCGACGTCTGGTCGCTGTTGAGGACCTTCAATTCCTGCCCGGTGTGCATGACCAGCACATGCGGGATGTATTGGCAGCCCTTCTGCTCGAAGGTGACGGCCTGCTGCGGAACCTGGCCCTCGTCGGGCGCTCCGGCGGAGATATACACGACTACATTCGCCAGGGCATTGTTCGCGCCGGCGACGACGGTTTCGGTCGTGATCGGGGTGGCGTGCTGCTTGGCGCAGCTGGGCTCTTTGGACATGTCAATGGGTTTCGGTTTGGCTGGCGTGCCCGTGTAGCTCACCTTGCCGCTTACTGTTCCAGCGAACAACAGGCACGGACAGACCAGCAGCGTCAGAAGTGCTACCAGCATTTGCTTTGTGCGCATTGAAATACTTCCTCCTGGGGTCGCAATTTCGTTAGTGGCCGCCGCTGTGTGTTTTGCCGTTGGAGTCGGCCGCGGAGTTATTCTCCGACTTGTTTTCCGAACTCTTGAGCGTCGCCGCACCTCCGGCCGCTTTCAGGACTTCGTTTTCTTTGCTGCGGCGTTCGGTTTGCAGTGTACGCAGGTAGTGGACAAGATCCCACGCGTCGTTGGGCTGCATTACATCTGCGAACGACGGCATGGGAGTACCGTCCACGCCGGTCATGAAGATGCGGTAAAGGTCCTGGTTCTCGGAGCCGCATTTGAAGCGCGAGTCGTTCCGGGCCATGGCGAAGTTGTAGGGACGGATGGGCTGATCCTTGCTGTCGGTGAGGGTGGAGGCCGACGGGCCATCGCCGCGTCCCTGCTGGCCATGACATTTCCAGCACTCCATTTTCTGGAAGAGCTCGTGGCCGCGCCGGATGCTTTCGATCGAAACCGGCGTCTCGGGCGGAATCTTGATGGCATCGCCCGGCTTTTCCGTCTTCCAGCGCTCGGAGAAAGTCTTAATGTAGGCCACCAGGTCTTGCCGGTTCTCGTCGGTCAAGGGGCGCCAGGAGGGCATGTTGGTGGCCTGGACGCCGCGGACGAGGGTGCCAATGAGATCGGAGTCCAGAGGCAAGGTGCCGGTGGGCGTGGAGCGGCACTTGAAAGTAGCGGCGGTGAAGTCGCGCGGCCTGGGATCGAGGAACGGCGCGTTATCACCATTGCCGTCGCCAAAGACGCCATGGCACAGCACGCAATACCGCAGGTAGAGGCCGTGTCCGCGTTGCTCGGCGGGGCTGAAGCCGTTCTTGGGCGTGGGATAGCCCGAACTGACGCCGGCATTCTGGGCGAGCGCACTGCCCGCGGTCGCGGCAATGAGCAAAATCGAGAGGCAAATCATTCGTCTCTTCATCATGCACTCTCCCTTAGAAAGCGAAGTCGAATCCGGTAAAGAAGCTGTTGCTGCGCTGGTCGGCGCCGCTGTCCGCAGTCTTCACGGCCTTGAGTGTCGAGAACTCGATGTGCCAAGCGAAACCGGCGCGGCTGTTGATAAACGGGTAGAAGCGATATCCGGCGGTGAAGACATCGATGTTGCCGTAGTCACTGGGGAGGTCGCTGAGCGGCTGGCGCGACATGCGCACCAGTTCGTAGCGGCCAAGAATGAAATGCTTGGGCGAATAGAGGTAGTGGCCTTCGAAGGTGCCGATATTCCAGGTGGCGCCTTGCGCACCCTCGGGTAGCTCGCCGTTGGCTGGGGTGCCATTGGCGAGAAAGACGTTATCGGAGGCGTGTTGGTAAACGCCGGCCAGGTCGAACTTTCCAACGTAGAGATTGCCGTAGCCGCCGGCACGATAGAAAGATTTGTTGCCGCGTCCGGTGCCGGGAATCGGTTCTCCCCCGGAAGTCAGGGAGTAGGTTGGCCGAAGCCCCGTGACGCCATACACTCCGACGCGTTGCAGACCCAGCTTGCCCGCCATGAATCCCTGACTGAGGTGTACGAAGCCGTCATAACTTCGTCCGCCAGGAAGGCCCAGGCTGCCGTCGGTACTGCTGATCAGCGAAGCGGCGTAGCGGGTGTGGTCGTCGAGCGAGTGCCCCATCAACTCGACACCGAGCTGATTTTCTCCGACCGTAAAGTCGTTGATATCGCCCGCGGGGACATAGTGGTAAAGCTGATAGGCTCCGCCGGTGTTCGAGAATGACATCATGCGTTTCTCGGAAAGCGGCCCGTCCAGTTCGAACTTTCCGAACTTGAGATTGAGCCAGGGCGAACCCTTGATATTGTCGAGACGAATGTTTGCCGACTCGAAGCCAACCGTGCCTGCCACCCCATCGATCGACGGGACCAGCAGGAACGACACATTCTTGGCGAGCGTACCTGCGGCCAGGATATCGATGCCGGTCAAATCAAAGCCCGAGGTCTTGATGGTTTGCTCAACGGTGCCGTCGCCCGAATCCACGGACTGGTGGCCGAGGCTTTCATAGTGCCAGTGCGGCGTGATGCGCATGGCGACCGGCCAGTACGAGGGATTGAGCCAGATCGGCGAATCGCGATCGTTGTTGAGCTGGTAGCCCTGGTCCTTGAAATTCTGGCCAAAGCTGTTCAGTTTGGGCCATGCTTCATGACAGGCAGAACACGGCAAGCCGTATTTGCGAGCAAAAGCCGGGATGGCGTATCCGGGCGTGCTGCTCAGGACAACGAAGAGCACAACGAAGGCCGCTGCCACGAGGAACGCCAGCGCGGACTGCTGAGCGGGTAGATGACGGCCGGAGCGCATCTGCATACGATCCTCCCTACCAAAAGAGATCTGTGGAGATACCGCCGAAACGAGAAACGTGCGAGGCAGGGATCGAGTAGGCCAGGTACAGATTCCCAGTGCGTTGTAGATGTAATTTCCCGACCCCAAAGCCGGATCGGACGATCCGGACTTTCCCATCCTCAAGAAACGCCAGCTTTCTCACCCCAAGCTTGGGCCGGGACTATACTCGGCCTCAACTTGGCAGTCAAGGGAATCTTTCGGAATTTTTTGATACTTGAGAGCGAACAGGGTTGGTGATCTGCGAATTTCGTCGCCTGCTCTGCGAGCTCTGTGCGTTCGCTGCGGGAAGAATTCTTGGCGCAAGCTTCGCGAAGGAATCCACAAAGTCTGCTGAGACCCCCCACCTGGCAGCGATTGATCTTGACTTTCGTTTTCGGGGGGAGTACCTATGCTTCCCACCGGGGTGATCTGATCACAGGAAATGGTCTTTCCGCACCTTAGCCGTTTGGTAAGCCCAGTCGTGTCTGCCCTGGCCGCACGTCTCTTGCTGGGAATAATCTGCCTTTTGACGGCAAGGGTCTCGGTCTGTCAGGCGACCGCGAGCGAATTCGCGGGATCACTGGACGCGCCGGAAGCGGAAGTTCTGAAAGCTGTCCGCCAGGTTGTGAACGATCCGATCGTGTACGGCACCTACTCTTACGAAAAAGAGAAGCAGTTGAAGGGTGCGAAACCGGCAAGTTCCGTGAGCGCGTTTGGAGACGCCCCGGACGACGGCAAAGTGTTCTTCAAAGTCGCCGAGAATGTGCTTGCTCCGCGGCATTTCAAGGAAACGGCGGACCTGGGCACGATCTACGTGCGCTACATCGTTCAAGGGACCGGGCCCGGCACGACCTCGATCCGCATTGACGCCATCTACGTGGAGAAGAATCGCCGGCGCCAACACCAATCCGATGGGACGGTGGAAGAGAGTGAGTTCCAGGCCATCAAGGAGCGGCTGCAGAAGATGCAGGAGGAAGAGAAGCCCTTGGCAGAAGCAGCGGCTGAGCACTTCCCGGCAGCACAGGAAACCGTTGGCGGAAGCGCTTCCGACCTGGCTCCGAAAGCGGTCTCTTCTGCAGAGGAACTGGAGAAGCAAGTCACGGACCTGAGACACCGCGTCGAGATGCGAACCGCCGCCGGTGGAGCTGCGCTGAGAGCCGCTCCGTATCGGACCGCCGCTACGCTGCAGCCGCTGCCCGCACAAACTGAGCTGCTGGTCGTCGTGCTGACCAGGTACTGGTACGGGGTGGAAACCACCGACGGGCATCGGGGATGGGTGCATCGCAGCCAGGTGGAGCCTCTGCCGTGAGCACTCTACTTTGGCTCAAGATTCGGCTCCAGGGCACGGGCGTTTTTCTGCTGCTGGCGGGAGCGCTGGTTGCGGCGCAGAGCAATCCCACAGAGCATGTTTTCCAGGTTCCACGGGCTGAACTGGACAAGGCATTGCGGGACCTGCACGCGTATTCGCCCGGCCGCCTGCCCATCCTCGAGAGCTTTATTGCCCCTGAGGTTCCGATGCTGGAGAAATATCACCGGGCGTACTACCAGTACAAGCTGGAGGTTCACCCGGCCGGCTCGGGGGCAACGTTGCTTCGCGTGAGCGCCAAAGTTACGGCGTGGCACAGCGGTGGCAGCGCAACCCAGGCAGGCTACCGCGAGTTGCCTTCCAACGGACGGCTCGAGACCGACCTGGTCGAGCGGCTGGAGGAAGCGCTGCAACGAACTTCTGCGAGTGTTGCGAGTGGAACGAGCGGAGCAAATACGACGGCCGCCCGGGCTGCCACCACAGATCGCGCGTCCACAGCGGTGGGGCGGGCGGCGGCGCCCGCGGATTCGTCGCCGTTCCACACGCCTCTCTCCCGCGAGCAGCCTGCAAACCGGGCGGATCTGGCGCCGCCCAACACCCAGGAACTTGCCCAGCAAAAACGGGTGCAACAGTTCACCGAGCAGGCCGCGAACCTGGAGGAGATTTTGCGCAACCAGGCACAACCCAATGACCTGGCGGCAGTGCTCAAGACGGGAACACCCGTCTATGTAAAGCCCGCAGAAATCGCCGAGGTGCTTTTCCGGGCCGACGCCGAAGATGAATTCAAGGTGCTCGACGAGTCTCCGGGATGGGTACACGTGCAGGTCTCAGGCATCTCGCGCGGGTGGATCCGGCGCTCGGAGTTGGAAATGCCGGGTGAAGTGCGATCCAAAACCGACTCTGGATCCAAACCACCGGCAGCATCTCCACAGCCGGCAACGCACGAAGAGACGTCGCTGTTCCCCGGAGATTGGTCTCCCCTCCGCGGGCGGATGGTGCGGATCACCTGGGTGCGGCCGGAGTCCGGCCCCGCGCAGGGCGAAGCCGACCGGTGGCTTCTGGCGCGCTCGCTGTTTCGCGATACCTACAGCCGCATCAGCCGTGGCGACGCGAAGGTCGCGGGAGTGGTGATCGTGATTGACGCCGCCGATGGCGGAATGATCGCAGCCACCATCAGCACGTTGCAACGCTGGAATACCGGCGCCATCTCGGATGCCGCGTTCCGAAAAGAATGTTGGGCCGATCCGCCGGAAGCGATGGGCGAAACCGCACAACGAGAGGGCGAGGGCAAATCCCGAAACCAGTAACTCCCATGGCCGATATTTCAAAAACATTCACCCTGTCTTCGACTCGCGCAAATCGTCTGCGTGATTACGCGGAGCTGACCAAAGCGCGCATCACGACACTGATCGTCGTAACCGCGTGGAGCGGCTACTTCTTTGGCGCGCACAAGTCTGGCGGTTCGTACTGTCGGTTGGACTGCTCCACGCTTTGCTGGGTGTGGGCCTGGTCTCCAGCGGAACCGCAGCCCTAAACGAGACGCTGAAGTCCGCCGTGGATGCCCGCATGCACCGGACGGCCCAGCGGCCCGTGCCTGCGGGACGCATGAACCGGGCACACGCTGCCGCGGTTGGATTGGGGCTGACTCTCGGCGGCTCGCTGTACCTCGCCCTATTCGCCAATCTGCTGACTGGATTGCTGGCCTTGTTGACGGCGCTCGTCTATCTGGGCGTCTACACTCCGCTCAAGCAGGTGTCGCCGATGTGCACGTTCGTGGGCGCGTTTCCGGGAGCCATGCCGGTCGTGCTCGGCTGGACTGCCGCGCGGGGCCGGCTGGAAACGGAAGCGCTGATCCTGTTCGCGATCATGTTCCTTTGGCAATTTCCCCATTTTCTTTCCATTGCATGGCTCTATCGCGAAGACTATGCGCGAGGGCAAGTTCGCATGCTTCCCGTCGTGGACAGCGATGGCAAATCGACGGTATGGCGCATCCTGGCCTATTCCCTGGCCCTGATTCCGGTCAGCCTGTTGCCCGCGCTCATGAACATGGCGGGACGGGTTTATCTGGTTGGGGCCATACTGTTGGGAGTGGCGTTGTTCCGGGTCGCTGTTCAAATGGCGAGGCCGCAACTGCCGCCTACGGCACCCTCGTCCAAACCGGCAGCGCGCCGCTTACTTCGAGCCACCCTTCTCTACCTGCCGCTCCTCTTCGCACTGATGATGGCAAACTCCGGGCGCAAATCGGAGCAACTCCCTGGGGAGCATCTGCGCCCGGTTCTTCGGGAATCGGCGCAACCACGATCTTCTGGCGCCGACAAATGACGGTCGAACTTTCAATGACCTCAGGCGCCTGCGCGGCGCCTGAGGCGCGTGCCGAAATCCTGCGCCAAGCGGGCCACCGATTCAGGGATGAAGCACGTAGTTCGAAGCAACGTCGCGAAACGCAGCCAACTGTTTCGTCCGTGTGACCTCGTCCCACCCCAGCTCGGAAGCCATCAAGTCCGCGACGACGGGCGCCATTTCGAGGGCTGCGCGCGCGTTCAAGAACAGAGCGCGCGTGCGCCTTGCGAGCATGTCTTCCACGGTGCGGGCCATTTCGTGCCGCGCCGCCCAGACCACCTCTGCCTTCACGTAGGGCAAGGCCGGATGCAGCGGCTCGCTGAGCCCAGCGTCAGCCTCGATCAGCTTGCGAATCTCGTACGCGTCCGAACCATAGACAGCCAGCGCGCCGAACTGTTTTGCTGCACCGTGGAAGCCGTGGATGTGCAGGTGGTGCGTCACGCATGACTTTTCCGGCAACTGCGCCAGCGTTGCCGCCTGATCGACGCAATCCTCGGCCATATGCCGGTACGTCGTCCATTTTCCACCGCAGATGGTGACCAGGCCGGAGCGATCGATGTGGATGACGTGATCGCGTGACAGCGCCGCGGTGCTGGCCACACCCGTTGCACGAACCAGCGGCCGGATGCCGGCGAATACGCTCAACACATCGGCACGCGTGGGTGCTTTGGTCAGGTATTGCCCGGCGGTCGCGAGGATGAATTCGATTTCCTGCTCCATAGCGACTGGCTCGAGGGTTGCGGCTGCAATTGGCGTGTCGGTAGTTCCCACCAGCGTGTGACCGTGCCACGGAATCGCGAATAACACGCGGCCATCGCTGGTGTGCGGAACCATGATCGCGCTTTCACCCTGCAGGAAGCTCGAATCGAAGACCAGGTGAATGCCCTGGCTGGGGACGATCATCGGCGCGGCCGCAGGCTCCGCCTTGAGCCGAAGCAGATCGCTGAAAGCGCCGGTGGCATTGACCACAACTTTCGCGGCGGCGCGAAATTCGTTGCCGGTTTCGACATCGCGCGCGCTGACGCCATCCACAAATCCCTGAGTGTCCTTCGTCAGTCCCGTGACTTCGACATAGTTCAGCAACGTGGCGCCCTGCTCGAAAGCCGTGGCCACCATGTGGATGAGCAGCCGGGCGTCGTCGAATTGTCCATCGTAGTAAACTGCGCCGCCGCGCAGACCTTCGGTCTTGAGGGTGGGCAGATGTTCGAGCGTCTCTTCTCTTGAAAGGATGCGTGAGGCGCCAAACCCGTATTTGCCGGCCAGTAACTCATAGAGCTTCAGGCCGAGACCGTAGAATGGGGCCTCCCACCAGTCGTAGTTCGGCACGACGAACGCAAGATCGCGCACCAGGTGGGGCGCGTTTTGCAGAAGCAGTCCGCGCTCCTTGAGGGCTTCCATGACCAGCCCAATATTCCCCTGCTCCAGGTAGCGCACGCCGCCGTGTGCCAGCTTGGTGCTGCGACTGGAGGTGCCTTTGCCGAAGTCGCTCTGCTCAAGCAGCAGCACATCGTAGCCGCGCGCCGCGGCATCGATCGCGACGCCTACGCCGGTGGCGCCGCCGCCCACGACAATCATGTCCCAGGTTTTGGGATGTGCTTCGACGCGGCGCCACATGTCGGTTCGATTCATAGCCGCATCTTCCGCAGTGATGCCTCTGGAAGCGTGGCACCCATCACTGGATACCCACTAGCTTGATAATGGCAGCGCCGATGCCACCAGCGATCAACGGACCAATGATCGGCACGAGCGCATATCCCCAATCTGAATTCCCCTTGCCGTTGATCGGCAGGATAGCGTGGGCCATGCGCGGACCAAAGTCGCGAGCAGGGTTCATCGCGTATCCGGTCGGTCCGCCGAGACTCAGGCCCAGCGCC
>JACQDD010000257.1 GCA_016201265.1 Terriglobales bacterium
GCCAGCGTCTGCGCCGCCATGAAATATCCCGGCGTGTAATCCGGATTCTTCTCGAGCAGTGTCTTGAATTCCTCGAGCGCCCGCTCGATCTCGCCCGCCTTGGAGTACTCCATCGCCAGCCCGTAGCGGGCAAACGCGTCCCCAGGGTTCTCGGCAAGAATTTCGTTCAGCATAGCAATGCGATCCATAGATAAGGTCTCAGGTCTAAGTTGTCAGGTCCCCAGGTTTGCTAGAAGCCAGAAGCCAGAAGCCAGTAGCAAAACCCCTCCATTGATACCATGTCACGCGCTACAATGACGTTTCTGCGGAGATAGCGCTTGGCCTGTCCCTATTTTGTGCCGCGAGAAATTGTAGCCGACGGCTCCTGGCTCCATCCCTCGCGCCTGCCCCTGGGAGCAGGCTGGAGCGGCCACTGCTGTTCCTCCGGACAAGAGACAACGCCGACCGATACGGCCATCCGCGAGTACTGTAACCTCGGCAACGCTGCCGCTTGTCCGCATCTTCCCGTCCAGCGCGACTGGGACGCAATCCGTTTTTCGGTCGCCCGCACCAGCGTGGAGCAGGTCACGCTCTGGTACGTCTGCGAGTCGGCCCACGCTCCCGCGGAGCACGGAAAACTGACCTTCGACCAGGTCCACGAGCGCTGGCTTAACCCCCACGCCGACCCGCGCGTCCAGCGACTTGCGAACTGCTATCTGGAAACCTACCGCTCCCACGGAACCAGGACCCGGTCTGGCAGCGAAGGCGAACTATGAACGATAACAACCAGGAAAAGCTGCTGCGTCCCCGGCCGGTGCACGAATCCATCTCCGAAATGGCCGAGATCGTCCTTCCCAACGACGCTAATCCGCTGAACGCTCTTCTGGGCGGGCGCCTCATGCACTGGATCGATCTCGCCGGAGCCTTGGCCGCCCACCGTCACTCGCGCCAGTGGGTGGTGACGGCTTCCATTGATCATATGGATTTCCTCGTGCCCGTTCATGTGGGGGATCTCGTCATCCTGCGCTCGTCGGTCAACCGCGCCTTTCATACTTCCATGGAGGTGGGCGTGAAAGCCTGGGTGGAAAACTACCGCGTCGAGCACAGCCAGCACGTCAGTTCCGCGTATCTGACGTTTGTCGCCGTGGACGCGGCCGCGCACCACCTCCCCGTCCCGCAGGTCATCCCCGAGACGGAAGACGAGAAGCGCCGCTATGAGGATGCCCTTCGCCGCCGCGAAATCCGTCGTACGGAGTCGGCGCGCCGAAAACAGGTTCCAACGTAGGCCGCCGGGTTCACGGATCAGGCGACTCCTACGTCGCATTTCTGGTTAAAGCTTTAGGGCCCTCAACTGAGACCTGACAACTGAGACCTTCTTTATGGATAGCGCACTTCTTGTTCATCGCCTCCACTTCGCCTTCACCGCAACCTTCCACTATCTCTTCCCTCAGCTCACCATGGGTCTGGCGCTACTGATTGTGGTACTCAAGACCATCGCTTGGCGGCGCAACGACCCCATTTATCACCAGGCCGCCCGCTTCTGGGGCAAGATCTTCGGCATTAATTTTGTGCTGGGCGTGGTCACCGGCATTCCCATGGAATTCCAGTTCGGCACCAACTGGTCGCACTTCTCCCGCTTTGCCGGCGGAGTGATCGGCCAGACTCTCGCCATGGAAGGCATGTTCGCCTTTTTCCTCGAATCGGCTTTTCTTGGATTGTTCCTCTACGGCGAGAAGCGGCTGAGCGCAAGAGCGCATTGGCTCTCAGCCGTCGCCGTCTTCGTGGGCTCCTGGCTGTCCGGCTATTTCATCATTGCCACCGATGCTTTCATGCAGCACCCTGTGGGCTACTACCTCGCTCCCGACGGCTCCGTGCAACTGGCCAGCTTCTGGGATCTGCTCCTGAATCCCTGGGCCGGATGGCAATACGCGCACAACATGAGCGGAGCGGCCATCACCGGCGCCTTCGTCATGGCCGCCGTCGGCGCATTCTATCTGCTCGGCGAGAGGTTTACCGAACATGGCCGCATCTTCGTGAAGACCGGCGTTATCGCCGCGTGCCTCTTCAGCGTCCTGCAGATTTTCCCGACTGGCGACCGGCAGGGCCGGCTCGTCGCGAACCATCAGCCCGTCACGCTCGCGGCCATGGAAGGACTATTTCAAGGTAAGCCCGCAGCGCCGCTCGTCATACTCGGTCAGCCCAACGACCAGCAGGGCAAGATTGACAATCCGCTCGAAGTCCCGGGCCTGCTCAGCATGCTGACCTACAAGCGCTGGAACGCGCACGTCCAGGGGCTCGACGCTTTCCCCAAACAAGACTGGCCGGGCAACATCCCGCTGCTCTATTACAGCTACCACATCATGGTTGGTCTCGGGACGCTGTTTGTTGCGGTCGCGCTCGTCGCCGTGTTCCTGCTCTGGCGCGGCCAGTTGTTCACCACCAAGTGGATGCTCTGGATCTTGTTGCTCTCCGCACCCTTCCCCTACATCGCCAACACCGCCGGCTGGATGACCGCTGAACTCGGCCGCCAGCCCTGGCTCGTGTATGGACTGATGCGCACCGAAGACGGCTACTCCAAAGCCGTCTCTGCCGGTAACGGCATGTTTACCCTGCTGGGATTCATGGGCATGTACACCGTCCTGGGTATTCTCTTTCTGTTTCTGATTCGGCGTGAACTCGAGATCGGGCCGCTTGGCGAACACGAGCCGGCTGGGAAGCAGCCCACGGAGGAAAGGTGAATATGCCAACCCTTTGGTTCTGGATTGTCGCAGTTATGATCACAGCCTACGTCGTGCTCGACGGCTTCGATCTCGGCGCGGGAGCAATCTATCTGGCTGTGGCCAAGACGGACGAAGAGCGCCGCCGCATCCTGCGCGCCATTGGCCCCGTCTGGGACGGCAACGAAGTCTGGCTGCTCGCCGCCGGCGGTACTCTCTACTTCGCCTTCCCCCAGCTCTATGCGTCGAGTTTCAGCGGGTTCTATCTTCCCCTGATGATGGTGCTCTGGCTGCTCATGCTGCGCGCTGTCGGCATCGAGTTCCGCGCCCATGTCCGCAACCCGGTCTGGCAGGGTTTGTTCGACGGGGTGTTCGCCGTTTCGAGCATCCTGCTGGCCGTGTTTTTCGGCGTAGCCCTTGGCAATGTCGTCCGAGGCGTGCCTCTCGATGCAACCGGCTACTTCTTCGAGCCGCTCTGGACGTCCTTCCAACTTGGCCCTCACCCCGGCATCCTCGACTGGTACACGGTACTGATTGGCGGCGTGGCCTTGGTGACCCTGATCACGCACGGCTCGCTGTATGTCGCCGTCAAGACCGACGCGGACCTCGGCCGCCGCGCCCGCGGTGTCGCGCTGCTTTGCTGGCCGCTCCAGTTCTTTCTCACCTGCAGCAGCCTGGTCGCTACCTATTTCATTCGCCCCGAGGTCATGACGAACTACGGAAAACACATGATCGGGGCCCTGGTTCCGATCTGTGTCTTCGCCAGCCTCGCCGTGATGCTCTGGGCCAATCCCAAGGGCAAGGAAAAGGTCGCCTTCGTTGCTTCGAGCCTCTACATCACCGGCATGCTGGTGGGTGTGGCCTTCGCCCTCTATCCGGTGGTTCTGCCGGCCCGCGACCGGCAATACAGCCTGACTATCTACAACACCGCTGCCGCCAGCCACGGCCTCAACGTCGGCTTGGTCTGGTGGACTCTGGGCGCAGCGCTCGCGGTGGCCTATTTCGTGTTCGTCTATCGCATGTTCCGTGGCAAGGTGCAACTGGGAGAGGGACACTACTAGCCGTCAGCATTCAGCACTCAGCACTCAGCATTCAGCATTCAGCACTCAGTAATGACTCGCGCCCGGCATCTTCGCGCCGAAATCCTTCCCCTCCCCAATACGCTGAATGCTGAATGCTGAGTGCTGAGTGCTAGCTTTCCCTCCCGTATAATCAGAGAGTTCTTCCGCGAGGTCCTCTTGAGCGCTCATTCCCATCAGCCGGGGCAGCAGCAGCCCACTCCGCAACCGCTACCCGGCGTCGATGCCATCATCGCCGTCGGTTCCGGCAAGGGCGGAGTCGGCAAGACCACTCTGGCAGTCAACCTGGCGATCTCCCTCAGCAAGATGGGCCACAAAGTCGGCCTGCTCGACGCTGACGTCTACGGCCCCAACGTCCCGCTCATGCTCGGCACCAGCGAGCAGCCCAAAGTCCTGGGCGAGAATCGCATCGAGCCGCTCACCGCGTACGGCCTCAAGGTGATCTCGGTCGGCTTCCTCAATCCCGGTGACAAGCCGCTCATCTGGCGCGGCCCGATGCTGCACTCGATCATCCGCCAGTTTCTGGGATCGGTGGAGTGGGGACGACTCGACTATCTCGTCGTCGACCTTCCGCCCGGAACCGGCGATGTCGCGCTCTCGCTCATCCAGACCGTTCCCCTGACGGGCTCGATCGTCGTTTCCACTCCCTCCGACGTCGCGCTGCAGGATGCCCGCAAAGCAATCGAAATGTTCCGTCAGATGAAGGTGGATATCGTCGGCGTAGTCGAGAACATGAGTTACTTTGTCTGCCCGCACTGCCAGCACGAAATCGACATCTTTTCGCGCGGCGGTGCTGCGAAGATGGCGAAGCAGTTCGACGTGGCATTTCTGGGAAGCGTCGAACTCGATCCCGAAATCCGCAAGTCTGGCGACAGCGGCTCTCCGGCAGTGCTCCAAGGCGAAGACTCGCCCCACGCTAAATCGCTCTACGAGTTCGCCCGCAAGGTGGTCGCGCGTGTGGAAGAGATCAGGTCAAGCAGCGCCGAAGGAGTGGTTCAGATCCAGTAGAAGGTGCGCTTTTTCTCTGCGCCCGTGGCGGTAGTTCTCTGCGTTCTCCGCGGTTAAAGGTTTCTCAACGATTCGGGAAAAACCGCGCCAGCCGATACAGCGCATCCGCCGTTTCATTTTTCAGCACTAGCCTCGCCACCATCTCCCCCAGCGCCGGACCATGCTTGAAGCCGTGACCCGAGCCGCCCCCGACGATCCACACATCCTGATTCGCCGGATGCCGATCCACAATGAAGTTGTGGTCCGTCGTGTTCTCGTACTGACACACGCGACTCTCAACCAGCGGTGCCCCTTTCATTCCCGGAAACCGGTAAGCCAGATAGCGTCGCGCTTCGGCGAGCCGGTCTTCCCCGACCAGCCGCTGCCCTGAGGTCGGATCAAAATCTGGCCCGCGCGTGTCGTCGGCCAGTTTGAACCCCCGTCTCTGGTTCCCCGGGATTCCGTACATGAAGTGATCGCTGTGGTCCGCCCACACCGGGAGGCCGCCTTCTTCGTAGCAGTCAATGCCGGCGGGTGTGCCGAAGAAGAACACGTCCTGCTTGGTGGAAACAAAGTGCGGGCCAACGGTCTTAGGAAAAAGATTGCCCAGCCATGGCCCGCAGGCAAAGACATAGCGGTCCGCAACTAGTTTCGACCCATCCGAAAGCGGCAAGCCTTTCCAATCTCCGCTTTCAAGCCCCCCAGGCACAATCGCCGCCTGCCTATACTCTCCTCCTTCTGCCACGAAATGCTCCACCACCGCCTGCGCCGAGGCACGCGCCAGCAAGTATCCACTCTGCGGCTCCCAGATTCCCCACTCGACCTTCTCAAAATTGATCTGCTTCCAGCGCCGCACCAGTTCGGTCGCCGCCAGTTGCTCGAAAGGGATTCCCGCATCTTTCAACAAGGGAAGCGACCCGCGTTCGAATTCCCCGTCGCCTTCCACCATCCACAACACTCCGATCGGATGAAAAAACTTCTGCTTCCACTGTGTCTCGTGGTCCTTCCAGAGTTCCAGCGCGCGCGCCGCCATCCTGGTATAAGGTTGATTTGGTCCATACGCCCCGCGTATGACGCGCGTCCCCCACCCGAGGAAGCGCGTGAGTTTCCCGGCCCCCAGGCATCGAGCAGCGTAACCCGCGCCCCGCCGCGAAGAAGATAGAGCGCTGTCCAGCCGCCGAATGCGCCCGCGCCGACCACCGCAATATGAGGTTTGTTGTCCATGGGTTTCCCTGTGACACCGTGATCCACCGGAGCCAGCCCTCCCGGCACATTCCCTCCCGCCGCCGTAACCGCCGCCGCCAACCCCAGCTTGCAGGCGGTGCGGCGCGAAAGACCCGTTTTGCCACCCCGCGCCGCCAAAGGCTCCCGCTCAGCCATAGAAGGTTCCCCACCATACATAAGAAGATGGAGCAATTCCAAGCGCGACCCGAAACCGCCCATCCTTGACACCCTTAACAACGCTCCCTAGAATCGCAAATGGGGCCCTGGAACCGCATTCTAAGCCTCTGCATCTAAACAATTTAGACGGGGCGTTTGGCTCCGCACTCGGGTAAATATGCCATCCGGACCAGTCGGCGAACGGGAACGCGAAATCCTGACCGCCATCGTCGAGACCTTCATCGCCACCGGCGAGCCAGTCGGGTCTCGCACCCTTGCGCGCACCAGCCGCGAGGGCCTCAGTGCCGCCACCATCCGCAACGTGATGGCCGACCTGGCCGACGCCGGCTTCCTCGATCAGCCGCATACCTCCGCTGGGCGCGTCCCGAGTACCGAGGCCTACCGCTACTACGTGGAGCAGCTCAGCGGCGAGACCCGTCTGTCGCACGAAAACGAAAGCATCATCCAGGACAGCCTGACCGGCGCCACCGACGTGCAGGAGTTTATGGAACGCACTTCGCACGTGCTTTCGCTGATTTCGCACAGCGTCGGCGTCACTGTCGCCTCAAGCGGTCCGCGCAACGCTCTCGAGCACGTCTACTTCTCGCGCCTCGGCGATCAAAAAGTTCTGGCCGTCGTCGTCACCCGCTCGGGCGTGGTACGCGACCGCGTTTTGCGCCTCGATCTTCCCCAGTCGGAGCTGGACCTTGCCGCGTGCTACATCAACGAGAACTTCCGCGGCTGGATCATGGAAGACATGCGCGCCGAAATCGCCCGCCGTCTCGAAACCGAGCGCAGCGAATACGATCGGCTGATGCAGTCCATCGAGCAGCTCTACAAGCAGGGCGCCCTCACAACCACCGTGGCTCCCGAGGCAGTGTTCGTAGAAGGCGCTGCCAATCTCGTCACCGGAGAAGAAGACCGGCAGCGCCTCCAAGAAATGCTGCGCACGCTGGAAGAGAAAGAAAAAGTCGTCAAGCTGCTCAGCGCCTATCTCGACGCGCGCCAAGAAGCAGTGCGCGTGGTCATCGGACTCGATGAAGCCTTGCCCTCGATGCGCAACTTCGTCCTCATCGGTGCCCCGGCCCGAGTAGGCGGCGAAGTGATGGGATCGCTGGCGGTGATCGGGCCGACGCGGCTTGACTATCAGCACACCATGTCGGCGGTCTCCTACATCGCGCGCCTCTTCGACAAGCTTTTGAATGAATCGGAGTAAGAATCAGTATGGGTAAGGGAAACGGAAAGAGCGACGTAAAACTGGACTTGGAACACGAACTGCCCGCTGCGGAGGGCGGGGAAGAAACGACTCCGCCCAGTCCGGCGGCCGCGGCTGCGACCGGCGCCGTATCCGAGACCGACAAGCTCCGCGCCGAACGCGACGCGCTGCTCGACCGCCTGGCGCGGCTGCAAGCCGAATTCGACAATGCCCGCAAGCGCGCGGCGCGCGAGCAGCAGGAATTCCGCGAATTCGCCGCGGCCGACGTCATCAAGAGCATTCTGCCCATCCTCGACAGCTTCGAGCGCGCGCTGAAGGCGCCGGCCGCTGACTCCAGCGATCTCCGCAACGGCCTGGAGCTCATCTACCGGCAGTTCCAGGACGCGCTGCAAAAACTGGGTGTCCAGCCGATTCCTTCTGTGGGGAAGCCTTTCGATCCCCGCGTGCACGAGGCCATCGAAATGGTGGACACCACCGAGGCCGAAGACCATCACGTGCTTGACGAACTGCAGCGCGGCTACAAGTACAAGGACCGCCTGCTGCGTCCCGCAATGGTAAGGGTAGCCCGCAACACCCGCGCATAGCCCATATACAATCTAAGCAGAATCGGGAGTGGGGAGATATTCTGGCCAACAACGGCAAACGCGACTACTACGAGGTTCTCGGCGTCACCCGTACGGCCACCGACGTCGAGATCAAGAGCGCCTACCGCAAGCTGGCGATGACCTACCATCCCGACCGCAACCCCAACAATCCTGACGCCGAAGAAAAGTTCAAGGAGCTGACCGAGGCTTACGCAATTCTTGCCGACTCCGAGAAGCGCTCGCTCTACGACCGCTTCGGGCACGCCGGTGTGGGCGGAAGCGGCGGAGGTCCCGCCGGCTTCGATCCCGCCATCTTCCAGGATTTCGGCGACATCTTCGGCGAGTTCTTCGGCTTCGGCGATCTGTTCGGCGGCGGAGGACGCCGGCGCACCCGTGCCCAGCGCGGAGCCGATCTGCGCGAGGACCTGACACTCGAATTCGACGAAGCGGTCTTCGGTACGGAGAAACAGGTCAAGGTTCGCCGTCATGAAGCCTGCGATGCCTGTCACGGATCCGCCGCCGCCCCGGGCAAAGCGCCGGTTCAGTGCCGCTCCTGCAACGGACGCGGCCAGGTGCGCTATCAGCAGGGATTCTTCAGCATCGCCCGCACTTGTCCCACCTGCCAGGGCGCGGGCAGCGTCATCACCGACCCCTGCCCGAAATGTAGAGGCGAGGGCCGCCTTCTGCGCGAGCGCACAGTAGAAGCCAAGGTTCCTGCCGGAGTCGAAGACGGCACGCGCATCCGTTTCGCTGGACTCGGCGAAGCTGGTGCCTTCGGCGGACCCGCCGGCGACCTGTACGTCGTTCTGCACGTCAAAGAGCATCCGTTCTTCGAGCGTGAGGCCAACGATCTTTATTGCGTCGTCCCAGTCTCGTTTCCGCAAGCCGCTCTCGGCACCGAGATCGTGGTTCCGACCATGGAAGGCGACTACAAACTGAAGATTCCCGAAGCCACGCAGTCGGGAACCTCGTTCCGAATTCGCAACCGCGGCGTGCCGGTTCTCAACGGACACGGCAAGGGCGACCTCTTTGTCGAAGTGCGCGTGCAGACCCCCGGCAAGCTGACCAAGCGCCAGCGCGATCTGCTGGTGGAACTGGGACAGCTCTCCCCGGTAGAGAACAAACCGCAGCGCCGCTCGCTACTGGGACGCATGAAAGACATGTTCGCGTAAGAGAGTTCCCAGTTCCCAGTTCTCAGTTCTCAGTCCCTGGGCTCGAAGCCCCGCGATTATCATTCGAATGTTGGCTGTTTTTACTGAGAACTGAGAACTGAGAACTGAGAACTGGGAACTGCCTCATGACTCGCCGCCGCTGGATCGCCGACGAAGTACAAGAAAACACCGCCGCCCTCATCGGCGACCACGCTTCTCATCTCGCCCGCGTCCTCCGCGCCCAGATCGGCCAGGAATTTGACATCGCAATCGGGGATGCCGTCCGCCGCGGGAAAATCACCGCCATTTCCGATACCCGCGTCGAATTCGCTCTCGGGGCAGAACAGCCCATCACCCCTGCGCCTAACGTTACCCTCGCCCTCGCCATCTTCAAGTTCGACCGCATGGAATGGGCGATCGAAAAATGCACGGAGATCGGCGTCGCCCGAATCATCCCAATCGTCGCCCGCCGCACCGACTCTCACCTCGCCGAGGCCGCCGCCAAACGCCGCGAACGCTGGCAGCGCATCGCCCTCCAGGCTGCTGAGCAGTCCCGCCGAGCCGAGCCGCCGGAGATCGCTGCGCCGGTCAAACTGAAAGATTTGGGTAGCGCCGGCGCCCCGCCGGCATCCCGGCCGGAGACGTCCCGCATCGTCCTCGCCGAATCCGAAAACAATACGCACCTCCGTGACCTCCTGCTCTCCCACCCGTCGGACCTCATCCTCGCCGTCGGCCCCGAAGGCGGATGGACCGCCGACGAACTCCAATGGTTTCGCGACTCCGGATGGACCGCCGCCTCGCTCGGCGAAACCATCCTCCGCGCCGAGACCGCCGCCATTGTCGCCACCGCTCTCGCCCTCGACGCGCTGCGGTGATCTTCCGCACATCCATCCACAGTCTCCTCTGGTATGCTCCGGCAAGTGAGCCCGACCGTTTTGTCCGCGACGAAAGTTTCTCCCGACGAACGCCAGCGCGAAGCCATCGAGCACGTGCATGGCCCGATGCTTGTGGTCGCCGGCGCCGGCACCGGCAAGACCACGGTTCTTACGCAACGCGTCGCCCACCTCATCCGCGAAGGCCACGCCCGCCCCGACGAGATCGTCGCTCTCACCTATACCGATAACGCTGCCGATGAAATGAAGAAGCGAGTCCGCGCCGAGCTCGAAGGCGCGAATTCTGACGGCCTCCAGGTCTTCACCTTTCACGCCTGGTGCAACAACCTGCTCCGCCGCCGCAAAGCCGACTTCGGTGTCCTCGACGACAAAGATCTCTGGGTCTATCTGCGCCGCCGCATTCGGGATCTTCGACTGAAGCACTTTGTCCGCGCCGCCAACGTCAGCCAGTTCCTCGACGACCTGCTCGATTTCATGCGCCGCTGCCAGGACGAACTCGTCGGCCCCGAACAATACGCCGGCTATGTCGCCCGCCTGGAGCGCGGCGAAGTGGCCCTTCAGCGCGTTACTAAGTCGAAAAAGCAGAATGAACTGGACCAAACCGAGATTCTGGACCGCTGTCGCGAGATCGCGCGCGTTTTCGCCACCGTAGAACGCATGCTGGCGGAGAAAAACCTGGGCACCTTCGGCCATATGATTACCAGGGCCTATCAGCTTCTAAAGAACGATCCCGCGCTCCTCGACGAGGAACGCAGCCGCACGCGCTATCTGCTGGTGGACGAATTCCAGGACGCCAACTTCGCCCAGGTCGAGATTCTCTCCTTGCTGGCTGCACCCGAGGCCAACGTATTTGCCGTCGGCGATCCCGATCAAGCCATTTACCGCTTTCGTGGCGCCTCCAGCGCAGCCTTCATGCTATTCGCCCGCCACTTTCCCGCAGCACGACTCGTCGTCCTCGAAAAGAATCGCCGTTCGCTCTCGCCCATCCTGCGCTGCGCCTTCGGCATCGTGAATGAGAATCCACCCGTGTTTTCGCAAAAGAAAAGCGGCTTCTCCTACCAGCGTTCTCCGCTTGCATCCGAGCGCGAAGCGGAAGCAAACGCGCAGGGCAAACCGATGGTTGCGTCGCCAGTCGAAATCATCACCTGGGGGGACCGCGAAGTCGAAGCCGCGGACCTGGCGCGCCAAGTCCAGAAGAAGCGCAAAGAGCAGCACTGCGCCTGGAGCGACTTTGCCGTCCTCTATCGCCAACACATCCATCGCGAGGAACTGGTCAAGGAGTTTACCGAGCGAGCCATCCCGTTTTCAATCGAAGCCCTGGATGTGCTGCACACACCCGAAGTCCGCGACGTGATTGCCTGCCTGACCGCGGCCGTCAGCCCCGCCGATGCCGCCAGCCTGTTCCGTGTGGCCGCTCTGCCGCAGTTCTCGATCGATCCCAGCGAACTGCGCGCCGCCATGAGGGCGGTCCGGCACGATGAACTCAATCTCCGCCACGTGCTGGCAAAACTGGCCCAGGGGCCCGCCGTTCTGGAGAGCGTTGAGAAGGCGCATCAGCAGGTAGGGAAAGAAGGAGTTCGCGCCGCCGACGCCGTGAAAATAGTGATACGCCACTTCGCCCTTCCGGACTCAGCTCCCGCGGCAGCCTTTCTCAAGTTTGTTGACCTGTGGCATGGAAAGCCGATCGCGGAGATCGGCAGTGCGGCAGAATTTCTCGACTACCTCGATTATTTTGGTCAGGCTCGGGGCTCCATTGCTCTCCCGCCCACTACGGCCGACGCGGTCCGCCTCCTGACTGTACACACTGCCAAGGGCCTCGAGTTCCGCCATGTCGCCATCATCCGCGGCTCATCGCCTTCGTTTCCATGTTCCTGGCGCGAGCCTTTGGTAGACCTTCCGCATGAGTTGCGCACCTCCGAATCCGAGGATGACGACAAAGTCTTGAACGAAGAAGAAGAGCGGCGGCTCTTTTACGTCGCCATGACGCGCGCCAAGGATACGCTGGCCATCTACACCCACCAGGGCCGCGCCAAGAAGGATCCTGCGCCAACCAAGTTCCTGCGTGATTTCATGCCCAATCCCACCTACCGGAAGTTCTGGCGTTCGCGTCCGGCGGCGGCGGTGCAGGACGATCTCTTCGCCGAAGAAGAAAAAATCGCCATCGAACACTCGAACGTTGCCGCCTGGCTGCTCATGCCGCCGTCCGCCAACTTTGTGACCGGCCTCAGCGCGTCGGCCATCACAACTTACGAAGACTGCCCGCTTCGTTTCAAGCTGGAGCGCGAGTGGAACCTTCCCCGTGATGTTCCCGCGTCGTTGCACTACGGCGCGGTCATGCACAGCGTTCTGCGCACCTTCTACGATGCCCGCCGCTTCGGCCGCGAGATCAGCGACACCGAACTTCTGGAGATGCTGCGGCAAGGCCTGGCTGACGCCGGAATCCCAGACCGTTACCAGTACGAGTTGTATCTAAAGCAGGGGACCGAACAACTGGAGCAATTTCTGGAAATCGTGCGCAGCACCCCGCAACCTGAGGTACTCGACACCGAACAAAATTTCGACTTGCAGGTGGGCACTACGAAATTGAGAGGACGTGTGGATCGAATCGACCGCTTCGGTCCCGACGGCGTCGCCATCGTAGACTACAAGACCGGCAAGGCGAAGTCCCAGGAAGATGCCGACGAGAGTCTGCAGCTCTCGCTGTACGCGATCGCCGCAAGAGAGGTCTGGGGACGCCGCGCCGCCCAGCTGATCTTCTACAACCTGGAAAACAATACCGCGGTCGTGACCACGCGCAACGATGCAGAACTGGAAGAGGCGAAAGGACGCGTGCAGGAAGTAGCGGAGGACATCGCCGAAGGAAAGTTTGCCGCTAAACCAGGCTACCAGTGCGCCTTTTGCCCGTACCGCAACCTCTGCCCAGCAACCGAAAAAGTGGTGGCCGTTACGCCGAAGAAATCCGCGAGTCGCTCAAATTGAAAGGCCGGCCCTTCCGGCGTTCTACTCTGTCTCACAAATTCACCCCCAAAAAACTTTGGGGACGCTCATCGCGTCCCCTTTTTGTTGCCTGTTGCAGGTTCTTAGTGCTTCTTGCTGCTTTTCTTCTTTGCTTTCTTTTTGGTTGCCATGGATCTATTCTCCCTTTCCATTCTTCATGGAATCTTGCAACGGTCTTCTGTCGCAACTGATTGAATGTATAGAGTCAACGCACAACGAAGTCAAGAAGAAAATGATCGTTCGCGTCGCACTCATCGCTGTACCAAAGTCACCGCGATCACCTCGCGCAAGAAAAAATTTGCTGACACCATGCATGGCAGTCCCACGAGAACGAGAATCCATTCGTAGAGACGCGGCTGGCCGCGTCTCAGCTCATGATCGCGTTGAGGAGGCGTCACAATTCTCGTGGTAGAGATCAGCGCGAAGCCACGCTCGTCCCTGCGCATCTATAATGAAGGAGTCTTGCGAGCGACGCATCGCATCAAGGAGCGCATGTATGGCCGGTTCCAATGACATCGTCATCATCTCAGCATGCCGTACCCCAATCGGAAAATTTCAAGGAAGCTTGAGCGACTTGAGCGCTCCGCAGTTGGGCGCCGCAGCCGTTCGCGAAGCGGTGAAGCGGGCGAATCTCCAGCCACAGCAGATCGACGAGTGCATCATGGGCAACGTGGTCTCTGCCGGCCTGGGTCAGAATCCGGCGCGCCAGGCTGCGCTCTTCGGTGGACTCGCCCCCGAAGTGGGTGCCATGACCATCAACAAAGTTTGCGGCTCGGGATTGAAAGCCGTCGCCCTCGCCGCGCAAGCCATCGAGACCGGAAACAGTTCCATCGTCGTTGCCGGCGGCATGGAGTCCATGACCAACGCGCCCTACCTGCTTCCGAACGCGCGCAAGGGATACCGCCTCGGCAACGGCCAGTTGATCGACTCCATGGTGCACGACGGCCTGTGGGACATTTATAACGACTACCACATGGGGCTGACCGGTGAGAACGTCGCCGAGAAATACGGCATCACCCGCGAAGAACAGGATGAGTTCGCCGTGAACTCGCATCGCAAGGCCATCGCCGCCCAGAAAGAGTGCCGCTTCAAGTCCCAGATCGTTCCCGTTGAGATTCCAGCGAAGAAAAAAGGCCAGCCGCCGGTGATCTTCGACCAGGACGAAGGGCCGCGTGAGGACACCACCATCGAAACCCTGCGTTCCCTTAAGCCCGCGTTCAAGAAAGACGGCACCGTCACCGCCGGCAACGCTCCGGGTGTCAACGACGGCGCCGCAGCGCTCGTCGTGACCAGCGCGGCGCGCGCGAAAGAGTTGGGCGCACCCCCCCTGGTTCGCATCGTTGCCCAGGCCACCAGCGGCCTCGATCCCAAATGGGTCATGATGGCACCCGTCGGCGCCGTGCAGAAAATCTGGCAGAAGACCGGCTGGAAGAAAGACGACGTGGATCTCTACGAACTGAACGAAGCCTTCTCTGTGCAGGCGCTCGGAGTATGCCGCGAACTCGGCCTCGACATGAACCGCGTAAACGTGAACGGCGGCGCGGTCGCCCTGGGGCATCCCATCGGCGCGAGCGGCGCACGTGTACTGGTCACGTTGATCTACGAGATGATCCGTCGCGACGTGCACCGCGGCATCGCCGCGCTGTGCCTCGGCGGCGGGAATGCGGTGGCGATGGCGGTGCAGCGCTAGGGCTACTTTGCCGCTCCCGGCCCCGCGCCCGTCACTGGCAGCGTAATCGTAAACACCGCGCCGCCCCCCTGTGCGGTGGCCGCTTCAATATTCCCGCCGTGCTCGCGAAGCAGCGTCTTGCAGATGCTCAGTCCCAATCCAGTTCCGCGCCCCGGCCGCTTGGTGGTGAAGAAGGGATCAAAGATGTGGGGCAGCACTTCCGGCGCAATCCCGGGTCCGTCGTCCTGGAACATCACCCACACTGAATCGGGATTGCGTCCCAACCGGATGCGGATCGTCCCTTTGTCCCGGCCTTCGCGAATCGCCTGGTCCGCATTCAGGATCAGATTCAGGAACACCTGCATCAGTTGATTCGGATCGGCCATCACTGGCGGCAAGGCCGGCTCCTGCAGAAAGTCCACCGTAATGTTGCTCTTGCGCAGCGGATACGCCTGCAAGTGCAGCGTGCGCTGGATCAGTTCACTCAGATTGACCGGGCTGCGTCCCGGCGCCGGTGGCCGCGCGAAGTACTGCAGGTTCTGTACGATCTCCGCCGCGCGCCGCGCCTGTTGTTGGAGAGTCCCGAGTTGTTTGCGGTTGGCCTCACTGGTTTCGCTCTCCTGCAGCAGTTCCGTCATGCCAAGTATGCCGGTGAGGGGGTTGTTCAGTTCGTGAGCGAAGCCTCCGATCATCTGCCCCATGGCCGCCAGACGCTCGCTCTGGATGACTTGCTGCTCGAGCTTCTTTTCCATCGTCACATCACGCACGGAAATAATCACGCCCGCCGGCTTACCCTCGGTATCGAGCAGCGGACTGGCCGTCCCCAGCATGGTGCGCCAGTTGCCGTCCTGGTGGCGCGCGCCATACTCCGACGACGCCAGCGAGTTCTGCCCGTTCGCCACCGACCGATATAGCGTTACCAGTTCCGGCGAATTCTCCTCCACCTCCTCGATCTTCTTTCCCAACAGTAGTTCCGGCCCATAGCCGAGAAGGTCGCGGATCCGCGAACTCACGAACGTGTAACTCTCCTTTAGATCGAGCACCAGGATCAGGTCGGGGAAACTCTCCAGCAGGTGCCGCCGGAATTCTTCCTGCCGCCGTAGTTGCCGCTCCATCGCCCGCTTCTCGGTGACGTCCACCAGCGTTCCCTGGTAGCGCACAATCCGCCCTGCGTCCATCACACCGGTCGAGGTATCCACGCACACCGCCACGCTGCCGTCTTTTCTCTTCACCCGGATTTCGCGCGTCCGTGTGCTGCCGCTCTGGCTTCCCGTCCGTCCCAGCACCGGCTCGGTGTCCGCTTCCACATTCAGGCCCGCAGGCGGCAGACTGAGCAGTTCCTCTTTACTGCGGTACCCGAGCATCTTCACCAGCGCCGGGTTCACGTCCAGCAGACTGCCCTCGGGCGTGGCGAAATACACGCCCTCCTGCAGGGTTTCGAACAATTGTGTGAAGCGCCGTTCCTTCTCGCGCTGCTCGGTAATGTCGCGGGCAAGAACACTGGCCCCAACCACTTCGTCACTCTTGATGATGGCGTTGACCACACAGTCGTAGTAGCTTGGGCGCGTCCCGCTCTTGAGCTGGATTTCCACCACTCCCGCCCAGTGCCGCTTCTCCAGAAACCGGGACAGGCTGGCCTCGCTTTCCGCGCGCAGATCGGTGCTCAGGAACTCCTCGAGTTTGTGGCCCACAATGTCGGAGTAGGGAACGCCCAGGACTTCGGTGACGCGCCGGTTCACCGTCCGCAGCGTGCCATCGAGGGAAATCGCCAGCGCGGCATCGTCCAGCGAATCGATCAACTCTTTGAAGTTGCGCTGCGAGCGCGCAATCATCTGGGTGAGCTGATCCAGTTGCTGATCCGAGGGCATTACCCCGGCGCGGTCCTGCAGGTTTTTCAGCAGGTATTTCAGTTCGCCGACTTCGCGACGACGCCCGAAGGCGTACACCGCAAACAGCACCGCCAGGATCAGCAGCCCCACCGGAATCGCCCACAGCCGGTAAGGCAGGTTTTTCAGTTGCTCCCACGACAGTACCGCCACGGCGGTGGCCAACAGGACGAGCAGGCCGAGCGCCCATCGCCAGAGCTGGTTCTCCTCCCGCTCCAGTTGGCTGGGGGCCGGTTCCGGCCGGTTCGGAGTATTGCCTTGTTCGGGCATTCGGGGGACCTCGCAAGCGCGCAAACCGTTCTCGGGGGGCCGCGCAGCCTTCCCGCCAGATTCAACTTAGCGTAGCATCGAACGCCGTTCCCCAAGAAGGGAACGTTCCATCACGGTAACGGGTGACGGCGGTCACCACAGACGGGTCGTGGGCTGGTATGATCTAAGCGGGTTCTCCCGCCCGCACCATTCCCTTCGTGTGCCTACCGGTGTCCTATGCTCTACAAAACCATGAGTGCCGCCGTTTACGGCGTTGACGCCAGCATCATTGAAGTGGAAGTCGATGTCTCCGGCATAAAACAGAATGAAGATCGCTTTCACACTGTCGGCTTGCCGGACGCTGCCGTACGCGAGAGCCGCGACCGGGTCCGCGCCGCGCTGAAGAATTGCGGCTACGATATTCCTCCCACCGACATCACCATCAACCTCGCTCCCGCCGACATCCGTAAGGAAGGCTCCGGTTTCGACCTCCACATGGCGCTGGGCATTCTCGGCGCCTACGGCGGCCTGAACAAGAAGGAGATCCCCGACGCCCTGTTTGTCGGCGAACTCTCGCTCGACGGCAGTCTTCGCGGAGTCCGCGGCGCGCTGCCCATCGCCATCGAGGCGCGCGGCAGGAAGGTCAAGCGTCTGATCGTGCCCGAAGTCAACGCCCGCGAGGCGGCCATGGTCAGCGGCCTGGAGGTGTACCCGGTCAAGTCGCTGCTCGACGTTATTCACTTCATCAATTCCGGCAACGGCGTTAACCGCCTGCAAGTGGATGGCGATCAGCTGCTCAGCGAAGCCCAGCACTTCCTGGTGGACTTCAAAGATGTCCGCGGTCAGCAGACCGCCAAGCGCGCTCTCGAAATTGCCTGCGCCGGCGGCCACAACATTCTGATGATCGGACCTCCCGGTTCCGGCAAGACGATGCTCGCCAAGCGCATTCCCACCATCATGCCCCCGTTCACCTTCGAAGAAGCCCTCGAGACGACCAAGATTCACAGCGTCGCCGGCGTGCTCGATGCCCGGTCCGGCCTGGTTGGCATGCGTCCCTTCCGCGCCCCACACCACACCATCTCCGACGCCGGCCTGATCGGCGGCGGCATGATCCCCCGTCCCGGCGAGGTTTCGCTTGCCCACAACGGTGTGCTCTTCCTCGACGAGCTACCCGAGTTCCCCCGCAATGTGCTGGAGGTCATGCGCCAGCCCTTGGAAGACGGCACCGTCTGCATCGCCCGAGCTGCCATGTCGCTGACCTTTCCCGCGCGCTTCATGCTGGCGGCGGCCATGAACCCCTGTCCCTGCGGATTTCACAACGACCGCACCCGCGAATGTCACTGCACCCAGCCCATGATCCAGCGTTACATCTCCAAGATATCCGGGCCGCTGCTCGACCGCATTGACATCCACATTGACGTCCCCGCCGTGAACTACAAGGAAATGCGCAGCGGCAGCGAACCCGAGAGTTCCGCAAAGATACTGGAACGCGTCATCCGTGCCCGCCAGACTCAGTTGGCGCGATTCTCTTCCGGACGGGAAAAACTCTACTGCAACGCGCAGATGTCCCCCCGCCACATTCGCGCGTTCTGCGATCTTTCCGCCGATTGCGAACGCCTGCTCGAACGAGCGATGACGCAGCAGGGACTCAGTGCCCGCGCTCACGACCGCATCCTGAAAGTGGCTCGTACGATTGCCGATCTGGAAGCTACGCCGAACCTGGAGCCCAAGCACATCGCCGAGGCCATCCAGTACCGCACGCTGGACCGGACCTTCTGGGCATGATAAACAAGCATCGAGTGCCGGAGGTTTCATGGCCGGGTGGGGTACCGGAAGTTTCGAAAACGAGGCTGCGCGCGATTGGCTGGCTCAGCTCGGTTCTCTCGGGATTGACGACTTGAGACAGATTCTGGCCCGCGCTGTCGATCAGGCCGGCTATTTGGAAGCGCCCGATAGTAGCGTCGTGGTCGCAGCCGCCGAAGTTGTCGCCGCGCTCAAGGGTGCGCCGACGCCTGCCGCACCCCGCGAGATCGTCGACTGGACGCGTAAGGCCAAGGACGGTCCTATCCCCGACTTGACCGACCTCGCCATCCGGGCTGTGCGCAGAGTGCGCACGAATTCCGAACTCAAAGACCTGTGGTTGGAAGCCGAAGGCCTAAACGAGTGGAGCGCCGCGCTCCGCGACCTGGAGAAAAGGCTGGTTGCCTAAGTGCCCGCGTCGCGGCGAGCGAAAGATTCTACCTCTGCAATCTGACCTCTGACCTCTGCAATCGCCTAGTCTGCCGCCACCCCCGCATTTACCTTGCTGTTCTCGGCCTGCCGCATGCGCAGCGACCGGTTCGACGGCAACCCTGCATCGCGAATCTTGTACAGCAGCGCCCGATAGCTGATGCTCAGCGTCCGCGCTGCCTGCTTGCGGTTCCAGTGGTGCTGCTGCAGGACTTTGAGGATGACCTTGCGCTCCAGTTCGCGCACCGCCTGCCGCGTCAGCTTCTTCAACTCGATGGGACCATCGAACGAGATTTCTGGGTTGAAGAAGTCGGGCTCGCGCGAAACCAGGTCATTGGTGATGACCTCTTCATGGCCCAGGATGACGTAGCGCTTGATCAGGTTTTCCAGCTCCCGGATGTTCCCCGGCCAGTGATACTTCTGGAGAACGCTCATGACCTCGTTTGACAGAGGCTTGGCCCGGCAGTTGTACTTGCGGTTGTAGTACTCCAGAAAGTAGCTGGCCAGGTCTTCGATGTCGCCACGGCGTTCCCGCAGCGTCGGCATGCGCAGATTCACGACGTTGATGCGGTAATAGAGATCCTGGCGGAACGTGCCGGCCTCGATCTCCGATTCCAGGTTACGGTTGGTGGCGCACACCACGCGCACCTCGACCTTCTTGTCTTCTTGGGCGCCGATCCGGCAGAACTGCCCGTCCTGCAAAAGCTGCAGCAGTTTCGATTGCAGCGATAGATCGAGCTCCGATATTTCATCGAGGAACAGCGTGCCCCGGTGTGCCATCTCGACGCGGCCCGGTTTGGTGCCGTAAGCCCCCGTGAAGGCCCCCTTTTCATAGCCGAATAGTTCGCTTTCCAGCAACGTTCCGGGGATGGCGGGACAGTTCACCTTCACCAGTGGACCACTCTTCCACGGAGACAGTCCGTGGATGAGACGGGCGATGATGTCCTTCCCCGTGCCGCTCTCGCCATGAATCAGGACCGGAACGTTGGCCGCCGCTACTTTGGCCAGCTGGGAGCGTACCGCCAGCATCGGCTCGGAATGGCCGAAAATGATGTTCTCAGGAGGAATTTCGCCAAGGGACTGCGCCAGCGAACTGAACGAAAGTGTATTCATAGAACCAGATGCCCCAAGGGTGAATGTCACCCGTCGTGCACTAAAAGTGCATCCCAAGCACCAAACCCCGCAGAGCCGCCGAGAAGTATGTGGGAATCCCCCTAAGCGGCTATTAATGCGTGAGTTAGGGATTCCGGTGCGGGGTTGGGTCGGACCGGCATGAGGTGCGGGAAACGCCGTGTTTTGCCAAGCCAGGGAGGGAAAAACATTTCACATCGCAGAACCGGCTTTCCTCAACTGCGCACGAGGAATGGCTACTGCATCGGTGCTTAGGGGACGCCCGAACTTCAGACCCAAAAGATGATAATCATTCAAATGGGTCACCCAGACGGTTTTCGCCCGAATGGCTCGGGAAGACCGGCGGATACCGTGCGCGGGGCCGATCGGAGCGCTCGGAATCTCCAGTGAAACCAGGCTGGACTTGGCAAGAGACCGCCGAACTACCACCAAAGCTCCACCGGCTGAGATGTTTATCGCGGTGGCAAACTCCAGCGATTCCTTGCCGTTCTCGTCCCGACTGCGGACGAAAACCGGTATAGCGAGCTGCAGCCGTGCCCACTTGCGCTGTTCTCTTCTGGGGGAGTTCCGACTCACTGCCTGCCCGTCCGTAACAAGGATTAACCACCCGAAATGCCGCAGATTATGGGCCAAACCGCGGACCGCCCTTGGGCGCGCCTCGAATCGGGCTAAACCTCGCGACCAATACGGGAATTACCTTTGTACCCACTTGCCTACAATATTTGGAATTGGCCGTCCCCAACTGTCGAAAAGTGCAACGTTTTTCGCTTCCGTGCTTTCTGGGGTGCGTTTCCAATTGACAGTCCAGTACACCTGACATAGGATGAGCTCACTCTCGTTCTGACGGTAGTTCGTCCCCTCCCCTCACTGTCACTAAATTGGGTTCCCTGATGGCCGCAACGCCCGACAAGCGTCTTGGTATGTCCTTCGCCGGTCCACGTCCGGAAGATCGCCTATCTCCGGACGCCACGAACCTTGCCGCGGCACCGGACTCCACCAACGATGTGATGCGCGAGTTCGAACAACTGCGCGACCGCTTCCAACGCACCACCAACGCGCTCGCCTCCGCTGCTCATGACCTGAAAACTCCTTTGGCCATCCTCAATGGCTACACGGAGCTGCTACAGAGTGAGAAGCTGGGGGCGCTGAATGAACGCCAGCGCGAAGTGTTGCGCGACATGATCTCCAGCGGCCAGCGCCTGCAGCACTTCATCCAGGATTTTCTGACCTTCAGTGTGCTCGAGACCGGCGAACTCCGCATGCAGTACGAACTCGGCGATATCAACGCCTGCCTCTCCGAGGTCTGCCGCCTCTGGTCGGGACGTTTTCAGGAGCGCGGCCTCGCTCTCTACTTCTTAGCCAACGAAAAAATCAGTCCGCTTCCCTTTGACTCCGCCAAGATCCAGCGCGTCATTTCCAATCTTCTCGAGAATGCCTCCAAATTCACTCCCCAGGGCGGTACGGTGTGGTTGCACGCGGAAGCCTACATGTGGGAGCGCCGCGCTGCCAGCCAGCCCGCGGCATCCGGAGAACGCCGCCGTCAGTCAACCAACGGCCCCAACGCCGTCAAAGTGAGTGTTTCCGATACCGGGCCAGGTATTCCCCCCGAGTACCATCAGGAAATTTTCGATGACTTTTTCCGTATGCCCAGCAGCGAGGCCGCCGAAGGCATGGGCCTTGGCTTGGCTATCGCCCGCCGTCTGGTCCAGGGCATGGGCGGAAAGATCTGGGTAGAAAGCGAGCCGGGAGCCGGTTGCAAGTTTTCCTTCCTCGTCCCGCTCAGACCAATCCTAAACAATTCGTCACGAGGGTCGAGCAAATGAGCGAAGCCAACATCCTGCTGGTCGACGACGAACCAGGGATGCTGCGGTACATCCGAACCCTGTTAGAAGTGGACGACTACAAAGTCGAAACCGCCACCACCGGCGAAGAAGCCCTGGAGCGCGTGCAGAAAGGTCTGCACCCCGACCTGGTCCTGCTCGACCTCCTCATGCCCGGTATCGACGGATTACAGACCCTCGAGCAACTGCGCCAGATCAAGCCTGGCTTGAAAGTGGTCATGCTCTCCTGCGTGAACGACACGCGCAAAGTCGTCCAGGCCATGCGCCTCGGCGCCCACAATTACCTGACCAAGCCCTTCCAGAAAGCGGAACTCGACGCCGTCATTGACCAGTGCATCGGCGACGCCAAGGGCGAGAGCTACGCGGGCGAAGTCGAAGAACTTTGCGACGACGTTTTCTTCGTCGCCGCCAGCCCGGCCATGAAGAAGATCCGCTCCCAGGCCGCGCTCGTCGCCAACGTTGACATTCCCGTACTGCTCCTCGGAGAAAGCGGCACCGGCAAGGAAGTGCTGGCGCGCCTGATTCACAAGTTGTCCCAGCGCGCCCACCGTACCTTCCTCAAAGTGAACTGCGCGGCGGTTCCAGCCGACCTGCTCGAAAGCGAATTGTTCGGCTACGAGGCGGGCGCTTTTACCGGGGCCACCCATCCCAAGCCCGGCAAGTTTGAACTCTGCAACAAGGGCACCATCCTGCTCGACGAAATCGGCGAGATGCCTCCGCTGCTTCAGGCCAAGCTGCTGCACGTGCTGCAGGACCAGCAATTTTCCCGCCTCGGCAGCCGTTCTGTGATCAAGGTCGACGTCCGCATCCTGGCCGCCACCAACATCAACATTCCCGAGGCCCTCGCCACCAAACGTCTGCGCGAAGATCTCTATTACCGCCTCAACGCTTTCACCATGTCGCTGCCACCACTGCGGGAGCGTAAAGAAGAGATTCCGATCCTGCTGAAGCATTTCATGGCGCGTATGTCGGAACTCTATGCCCGCGCCCCGTTGCCGCTTTCACCCACTATGCTCGATGCCTGCCAGCAGCATCCCTGGCCCGGCAACCTGCGCGAACTGAGCAATTTCGTGAAGCGCTACCTGGTGCTGGGCGA